>JAOTWE010000164.1 GCA_029863065.1 Betaproteobacteria bacterium | reverse complement strand
CCGTCACCGCCATGAGCCAGGTGTTCCGGGACAAGGCGGTGCGCATCGAGCTGCGCCTGCCCGAGCACGTCTCGGTAGTGCTGGCCGACCCGGATCGCGTCAAGCAGGTATTGCTGAATCTGCTGTCCAATGCGGTGAAATTCTGCGAGCCCGGACACGGGCGCGTGGAGCTGGCGTTGCGCGAGGAAGGAGGCGCGGTGCGCGTCGACGTGCGCGACAATGGTCCGGGGATCAACGCCGCGGACCAGAGGATCATCTTCGAGAAATTCCGCCAGGTCGGGGATGCGCTGACCGACAGGCCGCAGGGCACCGGGCTGGGCCTGCACATCTGCCGCCAGATCGTCGAACGGCTCGGTGGCAAACTCTGGGTCGAGAGCCGGATCGGCGAGGGGGCCTGCTTCTCGTTCACTCTGCCTGTCTCGCCGCGGCAGGCACTCACGGCGGCGCGCACGGCATGATGTTCCAGGTACAGTGGCCTCGGGCGGGCAGCGAAACGGAGGGCGGCGCGTGACCAAGAAAGTCCTGATCGTCGACGACGAGCCCAATATCGTGGCCGCGCTCGAGTACCTGCTGCAAAAGAACGGTTATGCGGTCAAGGTCGCCGCCAATGGCGAAGACGCGCTCGCGCAACTCGATGCGTTCGAGCCCGACCTGGTGCTTCTGGATGTGATGATGCCGAAGGTGAGCGGCTACGAGGTCTGCCAGCGCATGCGTGCGCAGCCGCAATGGCGGCACATCAAGATCGTGATCCTCTCGGCGAAGGGGCGGGAGGTGGAGGTGAGCAAGGGCATGTCGCTCGGCGCGGATCTGTATGTGACCAAGCCGTTTTCCAGCACCGAGCTGGTGACCACCATCGACAAGCTGCTTTCCGGCGCGGCGTGAAAGCGGGCGGCAAGCTGGCGCTGTGGGTGGCAGTGCTTTTCGCGGGGGGCGTCGCCGTGCCGGTGGCCACCGGCGTCGCCGTGATCGCCGCGCTCGCACCGCCCGACCAGGAGATTGTGCTGCGCGTGCTCCAGGAGCGCATGCCGCTGCTGGTCTTCGGTGCGGTGGCGCTGCTCGCGCTCTGCGGCGCGATCGCGCACTGGTTCGCCGCCGCCTACGTGGTGCCCGCGCTGGCGCTCGCCGAGCGCACGCGGATCGCGCGCGCCGCGGACGATGCGGGGCCGGTGGCGAGCGACGGCGCCGCCGAGCTCGTGCAGCTGGCGCTCGAGATCGACCGGCTGGCGGCGGAGAAGCGCCGCCTGCGCGGCGAATCCGATGCGCGCGTGCGCGAATCCCTGGCGCGCCTCGAGGAAGAGCGCAACCGCCTGGCGGCGCTGATGTCGGAGCTCGTCGAGGGGGTGCTGGTGTGCAACGCCGAGGGCCGCATTCTGCTCTACAACGAGCAGGCACGCTCGCTGTTTGCGGGCGCGGAAGGCTCGGCCGCAACCCCGCCGGTCGGGCTGGGTCGGTCGATCTTTTCGCTGATCGATCGCGACCAGGTGGTACACGCGATCGAAAAGCTGGATCACGCGCGCCGCAGCGGCGCGGTGGCGCCACGCACGCGCTTCGTCGCGCCGGCGGGCGCCGGCCGGGTGGTGAAGTTCGAGGCGACGCCGTACGCGCGCGGCGGCGGCGAAATGGGCGGCATCGTGTTCACGCTGAGCGACGTGACCGGGCTGCTCGAGAGCGAGGCGCAGCGCCTTGCCGTGCTGCAGTCGATCGCGGCGCGCGCGCGCGCGCCGGTCGCCAACATCCGCGCGGCGGCGGAGAACCTGGCGCATTACCCGGACATGGAAGCCGAGCGCCAGCGGCGGTTCGTGGAGATCATCGCCGCGGAATCGCAGGCGCTCTCGCACTCGATCCAGGGCGCGTTGCAGGCCTACGGCGATGCGCTCAAGGCGAGCCTCGCGCTGGAGGACATGCGCGCGGTGGACCTGGTGCGCGTGGCCGAGGGGCGCCTGCGCTCGCTGGTCGGCGTCGAAGTGACGTGCGATGAGGTCGATGAAACGCTCTGGCTGTCGGTGGACAGCTTCGCCTTCGTGCAGGCGCTCGGCTTTCTTGCCGAGCGGCTGAAGTCCGACTACCGGGTGCGCAGCATCCGGCTGTCGGCGCGCGCGCGCGGACGCTTCGCGGAGCTCGACATGGCTTGGCGCGGCGCGATCGTCGCTCACGACGCGCTGACGCTGTGGGAGAGCGAGCCGATGCGCATCGGCGCGCAGGAATTGCCCCTCACCCTGCGCGACGTGCTCGAGCGCCACGGCGGCGAGGCGTGGCTGCACCGGGAGGGACCCGCGGGGGAGCGTGATGCCTGCGTGCGCTTTCTGCTGCCGGCGGGCGCGCCGCTCGACCAGGGCGCGCGGCCGGCCCCCGCGGTCGAGAGCCGCCCGGAGTATTACGATTTCGATCTGTTCGCCCAGGGCGGCGCGTCCCAGGACCTGCGGGGGCGCGCGCTGAGCGAACTGGCCTACACCGTCTTCGACACCGAAACGACCGGGCTCGAGCCTTCCGCGGGGGACGAGATCATCAGCATCGGCGCGGTGCGCGTCGTCAACGGGCGCCTGCTCAAAGGCGAGGTCTACGAGCAGCTGGTCGACCCGCGGCGGCCGCTCAACCCGGCCTCCGCCAAATTTCATGGCATTGACCCGGGCGCACTCGTGGATCAGCCGACGATCGGGCAGGCACTGCCGGTATTTCACAAGTTTTGCGAGGACACCGTGCTGGTTGCGCACAACGCCGCGTTCGACATGCGCTTTCTCGAGCTGAAGGAGAAGGCCGCAGGCGTGCGTTTCGAACAGCCGGTTCTTGATACGCTACTGCTCTCGGCGGCGGCGCATCCCGCCCTCGAAGATCACCGGCTCGAGACGATCGCCGAGCGCTTGGGCGTACCGGTCATCGGCCGCCATACGGCGCTGGGCGACGCTTTGCTCACGGGAGAGGTCTTTCTGCGTTTGCTCGGACAGCTGCAAGAGCGTGGCATTGTTACGCTCGGACAGGCGCTCGACGCGTCACGCGAGACCTACCATGCGCGGCTGCGGTACTGAAGCGCGGGGGCGGCTGCATGGCTGAGCCACGGGATGACTTGAGGGCGCGCGTGGCGAGCGAGCGCCAGGGCCTTGCGTTACCACTGCGCACCCTGGTGAAGCGCGCGCCCGTGACTTGCGAAGAGCAGAGTAGCGTCGCCCAGGCAGCGCAAATCATGCGCGCGCAGGACGTGGGCTCGGTGGTGATCGTCGACGCTCGGCACCAGCCCTGCGGCATCCTGACGACGCGGGACCTCGTCGGGGTGGTGGCCGAGGGCGGCCTCGAGCGGCCGGTCGCCGAGCTGATGAGCCGCGAACTGGTAACGCTGCCACAGCACGCATTCGCCTACGAGGCGGCGCTCGAGATGATCGAACGCCACATTCGGCACATCCTGGTGACCGACGACGGCCGGCTGATCGGCGTGGTGTCGGAGCGTGACCTGTTCGCCCTGCAGCGGCTCGGCCTTGGCGAGCTGACGATGGAGATCCGCCTCGCGAACGATCTCGATACGCTTGCCGGACTCGCGGCCCAAGTGCGGAGCCTCGCCGCGCTGCTGGTCGAGCAGGGCACGGCGCCCGAGCCACTGACGCTGTTCATCTCCGTGCTGAATGACCGGCTGACGCGGCGCGTCATCGAGGTCGTGCGCAGGCGGCACGAGCTCGAGCGCATGCGCTGGGCGTGGATCGCCTTCGGCAGCGAAGGCCGCTTCGAGCAGACCTTCAGCACCGACCAGGACAACGGCCTTGTCTTCGCCACGCATGAGGGCCTGTCCGCCGAGCAGGCGCGCGCGAAGCTCGTGCCGTTCGCGCGCGAAGTCAACGAGGCGCTCGACGCCTGCGGGTTTCCACTTTGCGAGGGGAACATCATGGCCTCCAATCCCGCGCTGTGCCTGACGATCGAAGAATGGCGCGCGAAAATGGGCGGCTGGCTCGACGCGTCGGTACCGCAGGCGCTGCTCGACGCGTCGATTTGCTTCGACCTGCGCCCGGTGTACGGCGACGAAGCGCTGGCCGCGGCGCTGCGCGACTGGATCGTGGAGCACGTGCGCGGGCACGCCGCTTTCCTGCGGCTCCTCGCGCGCGTGGCGACGCAAGCGCGGCCGCCGCTCGGACACTTCGGCGCGTTTACCCCCATGGACGCGCCCGGGGCGCCGCACACGCTCAACCTCAAGGCGAACGGCGCCCGCATCTTCGTCGATGCAGCGCGCGTGCTCGGGCTCGCGCACGGCCTGCGCGAGACCAATACGGCGGATCGGCTGCGTGCGTTCCGCGATGCCCGCGGCCTGCCGCCTGCCGAAACCGACGCGCTGATCGGCGCCTTCTATTTCATCCAGGACCTGCGCTTGCGCGGGCAGTCGCTCGCGCCGGAAGCACGCGCCGGCGGGCGCAGCGCCGCCGAGGATCTCGCCAACCGCATCGACCCTGACCAGCTCAACGCCTTCGAGCAGTCCGTGCTGAAGGAAGCGTTCCGCCTGGCGCGGCAGCTGCAGAGCCGGATCGAGCTGGACTTCCAGGTATGAGCACGGACGACGGCGGCGATGCTGGTGCAGCTCATGTCGTTGCACGATGCGGCGGCCTGAGGTGCTGCGCCGCAGCGCGATTGCTGCGCAGCGGCGGGGTCCGGTTAGGGTTTGCCCCAGTAGCTGCGACCTGTTGCGGCGACTAGCATGCGGCGCAAGTTCCGTGCGACCACAGCGGATTGCACCGCCCGATGCCACGACAACATGACCGCAGGCCCGGTACCGCGTCGCCGCTAAGCGGCGGGGGCCATCACCCCTGCGGCGTCGAGATCGCGTCGCAGCGCGCGCCGCACATCCTGCCACAGGAAGCGGATGGAGTTGCGCACGATCTGCACGTCATGCTGCTTGAGCTCGTCGGCGATCGGTGCCCAGTACACCAGCGCCTCGGTGCTCTCGGAAAACGGCGTCGCATCGTCCGGCACGGCGGCCCAATCGCACAGCGTAATCCTGGCGCGCACGCGTTGCGCATGCGCGGCGAATTCGCCGCCCGCATCGGCGGGAATGCCCGTCGCCTCGAGAATTGCGTCGAGCGTCGCCAGCATGAATGTGCCGACCGCGTCGGGGCGCGCGGATGTACGCTTGATCAGCAGCCCGCCCGCGAAAATGCACAAATCGGACAGGCATCCGAGCCACACATGCCATTTGGCGATGTTGACCGACCGCGAAAATCCGTCGTCGTCGAACAGGACCGGGTAGCGCATGCCGGCGCGCGTTCGCAGGTAGCCGTACAAGGCGGTCTGCGCCACGAAGCTGGCACGCGATTCGAGGAATTGATGCAGTTCCGTGCGGTTGGCAATCGCGGTGTTGCGCCGCCGCAATGCTGCGGGCAGAACGTTGCGCAATGCCTGCCATATTCCCATGAATTGATATCCGTCTCGCCTCAGCGCACACAGGCGGGAGGGCATCATACGGCACGGCAGCGCGGGCTCGCGCCGCAGACTTGGAGGAATGCGCTAGAATCGGCCGGCCCTGCGGGAGGGACGCAGGGGCGCCCCCGCGGCGCGTAGACCAAGAATAGGCAGTCGAGTCGTATTGGGAATCAGCCTAGAGGAGGGTTTCAGATGAACGCAAGCATGCCGCAGAAGGAGATGCACTGGAACCGAACGCGGAACCTGATGATCATGCACATGGTGGTCTGGTTCATCTTTTCGTTCGTGGTGCATTGGTTCGCTCCGCAGCTCAATAAGTTTTCCATGTTCGGCTGGCCGCTCGGGTTCTACATGGCGGCGCAGGGCTCGCTGATCGTGTTCGTGGTGCAGATCTTCATGTTCGCGAAGCAGCAGGATCGCATCGACCGCGAATGCGGCATGGCTGAAGAAGACTAGGGGGACGCGACATGAGCATGTTCAGAATTCAAGGTGCGTTTATCGACAACCTGCCGAAGATCTACGGCTGGTATACCGGGGGCTTTCTCGTCTTCATCGCCTTGATGGCGCTCGGCGAGAACATGGGCATGAGCGCCGATGCGATCGGCATCGGCTTCGTTGCCTTTACGGTCGTCATTTACGCGTTCATCGGCTATCTCTCTCGCACGGCGCAGGTGGACGCCTACTACGTCGCTGGCCGGCAAGTGCCGGCGGTGTTCAACGGCATGGCGACGGCGGCCGACTGGATGTCGGGCGCCTCGTTCGTGGCGATGGCAGGCGGCATCTACATGGGCGGGCACCCGTACCTTGCCTTCGTCGTGGGCTGGACCGGCGGCTATGTGCTGGTCGCGGTGCTGATGGCCCCATACCTGCGCAAGTTCGGCTGCTATACGGTGCCGGACTTCATCGGCACGCGCTACGGCGGTAACCTGGCGAGGTTTCTTGCAGTGATCGTATTGATCGTCGCGTCTTTCACCTATGTGACGGCGCAGATCAATGCCACCGGCACGATCGCCTCCAAGGTGCTGCAGATCCCGTTCGAGGTCGGCGTGTGGATCGCGTTGGTGGCCATCCTGCTGTGCGCAATGCTGGGCGGAATGCGCGCGGTGACCTGGACGCAGGTCGCGCAGTACATCGTGCTGATCATCGCCTACCTGGTGCCGGTGTTCTGGATGTCCTCCAAGCAGGGCTTCGGCGTCTTCCCGCAGTTCGAATACGGTGCTGCGGTGGCGAAGCTCAGTGAACTGGAGACGCTGCACCAGGTCGGCATCCTGAAGCCCGCGCAGGCAATGGCGGGCATGAGCGCGCTGACGGTCAAACACTCGGTGGCGATGGACGATCCGATCGCAAAGATCAAGTTCGTCACGCTGGTGGCCTGCATGATGATGGGCACCGCATCGCTGCCGCACATCCTGATGCGCTACTTCACGACGCCATCGGTTCGCGCCGCGCGCAATTCCGTGGCCTGGTCGCTGCTGTTCATCTTCATGCTGTATTTCACGGCGCCCACGCTGGCGACGCTGACCAAGCTGCAGGTGCTCGACCCGAGCCTCGCGACCAGCATCATCGGCAAGCCGGTGGCGCAGGTGATGGCGCTCGACTGGGTGCAGAAATGGAGCGCGGTTAATTTCCTCGCGGTGGTCGACGCAAATAAGGACGGCATAGTCCAGATCAACGAATTCTTCATGCGCGGCGACATCGTCGTGCTGGCGACCCCGGAGATTGCGGGCCTGCCGGCGGTGGTGTCGGGTCTCGTGGCGGCGGGCGGTCTTGCCGCGGCCATGTCGACTGCCGA
>JAOTWE010000163.1 GCA_029863065.1 Betaproteobacteria bacterium | reverse complement strand
CCGAAGAACGGCGCGGGCGCCGGCACGGTGCCCGATGCGCACGACGCCTCCAAGCGCCACGCGCCCTCCATGCTCACCACCGACCTCTCCCTGCGCGTCGACCCCGCCTACGAGAAGATCTCGCGGCGCTTCTACGAGAATCCGGATCAGTTCGCCGACGCGTTCGCCCGGGCTTGGTACAAGCTGACGCACCGCGACATGGGCCCGCGCTCGCGCTACCTCGGTGCGGAGGTTCCCGCGGAAGAGCTGCTGTGGCAGGACCCCGTTCCCGCAGTCGATCACAAGCTGGTCAGCGCGAAGGACATCGCTGCGCTCAAGGCCAGGATCCTCAGGTCGGGGCTCGCCGTCTCGCAGCTCGTCTCGACCGCCTGGGCTTCGGCGGCGACGTTTCGCGGCTCCGACAAGCGCGGCGGCGCCAACGGCGCGCGCCTCCGCCTTGCGCCGCAGAAGGACTGGGAGGTCAACCAGCCCGCCGAGCTGGCAAAGGTGCTCGCGAAGCTCGAAGGGATCCGCAAGGCGTTCAACGTCGGCGGGAAGAGGGTTTCGCTTGCCGACCTGATCGTTCTCGGCGGCTGTGCGGCGATCGAGCAGGCGGCGAAGAAGGCCGGGCACGACGTGAAGGTTCCCTTTACGCCGGGGCGTACGGACGCGTCGCAGGAACAGACCGATGTGGACGCCTTCGCCCCGCTCGAGCCGGTGGCCGACGGGTTCCGCAACTACCTCAGGGCCGGAGCGAGCGTATCGGCGGAAGAGCTGCTGGTCGACAAGGCGCAGCTCCTGACGTTGACCGCGCCCGAGATGACGGTTCTCGTCGGCGGCCTGCGCGTCCTGGGCGCGAACCACGCCCAGTCCGCACACGGCGTCTTCACCAGGCGGCCGCAGACCCTTACGAACGACTTCTTCGTGAACTTGCTCGACATGGGCACCGAGTGGAAGGCGACCGCGCAGGACTCGCAGGCGTTCGAAGGGCGCGACCGGAAGACCGGCAAGGCGAAGTGGACCGGAACCCGGGTGGACCTCGTCTTCGGTTCCAACTCCCAGCTGCGGGCGCTCGCGGAAGTCTATGCGTGCGCGGATTCGAAGGAGAAGTTCGTGAAGGACTTCGTGGCGGCCTGGACCAAGGTGATGAACGCCGATCGCTTCGACCTCGCCTAGCGCCCCTTGAAGGCGGGCTTGCGCTTCTCGTTGAAGGCGCGCACGCCTTCCCTTCGATCCTCCGTGTCGACGAGGCGGTTGTAGGCCTCGATCTCGTAGCGGTAGCCGGTGAGGAGGTCCATCTGCAGCCCGTAGTGGATGGACTTCTTCGCCTGGCGTACCGCGAGCGGGGCATTCGCTGCAATCTGCTGCGCGGTCTCGAGCGCGTCGGCGAGCGTCTTCCCAGGCTCGCACACCTTGTTCACGAGTCCCCATTCGGCGCCCTCCTCCGCGCTGAAGGCGCGAGCGGTGAGGATCAATTCCTTGCCGCGCCGCTCGCCGACCGCGCGCGGCAGATTCTGCGTGCCGCAGCCGCCCGGCATGATGCCCAGGCGCAATTCGGACAGCGCGAGCTTTGCGCCCCTCGCCGCGTAGATGAAGTCGCAACAGAGCGCGGTCTCCAGCCCGCCGCCGTAGGCGTGGCCGTTGACCGCGGCGATCATCGGCACCGGGCATTCCATCAGCGCGACGAACGCCTGCTCGAATTGCGCGTGCTGCGTGCGCCAGGTCTCCACCGACATGCCGTCGCGCTCTTTCAGGTCGGCGCCGGCGCAAAAGGCGCGATCACCCGCCCCGGTGAGCACGATGCAACGCACGTCGCCCGGGTCGGCGGCGAGGCCGTTGAACAGCTCGAGCCAGTCGCGGCCCATCTGCGTGCTGATGGCGTTCAGCACCTCGGGGCGGTTGAGCGTCACGACAAGGACATGCGCGCCCTCTTCTTTCAGGGCCAGCGTGGTGTAGGTCTTTTTCATCAGGGTCCTTGGTTGGAATTGGCGAAAGGGGCATCTTTACAGTTCCTGTCCGACGCAGTCCAGCAGGGCCCGATGTCCCGCGCGGTGTGCCTGCGCGGCGAACTGGCGTAACCTCGGGCATCCTCGAGATGCCCGTCCCATGATCCGCTGCCTGTTCCTCCTGCCGTTCCTTGCCTTGGCCGCGGCGGCCGCCGCGCACGAAGCGCCGGCGCCTGCGGCGCACGCCGAGTGCGTGCCCGTGGCGGCATGGGTCGCGCCGGGCGGCGACACGCTCGCCGCGCGCGACGTGCTGAGCCGGGCAGCGGAGGCGTCCGTGGTGCTGCTCGGCGAATCGCACGAGAGCGCGGAGCATCATCGCTGGCAGCTGCAGACCGTCGCCGCGCTGCACGTGCTGCGCCCGGACCTGGTGCTTGGCTTCGAGGCCTTCCCGCGCCGCGTGCAGCCCGTGCTCGAACGCTGGGTGGCCGGGGAGATCTCGGAAAAGGAATTCCTCGAGCGCTCCGACTGGCGCAGCGTGTGGCGGGTGGACGCACAGCTCTACCTGCCGCTGTTTCATTTCGCGCGCATGCAGCGCATCCCGATGCTGGCGCTCAACGTAGAGCAGTCGCTGACGCGAGAGATCACACGCAAGGGCTACGACGCGGTGCCCGTGGAGCGCCGCGAAGGCGTAGGGCGGCCCGCGCCGGCGAGCGAAGCCTACGTCGACCGGTTGCTGCCGGTGTGGGGCGAGCACGAGCGGCGCGGCGGCAAGCCCGCCAAGCTGGAGCGCGACGACCCGGGCTTCCGCCGCTTCGTCGAAAGCCAGATCACGTGGGACCGGGCAATGGCCGAGGCACTGGCGGCGGCCGCGCGTCGCCCGGGCGCGCCGCTGGTGATCGGCATCATGGGCACGGGGCACGTCGCCCACGGCTACGGCGTGCCGCACCAGCTCAAGGCACTGGGCATCGCCAATCCGGCGACGCTCCTGCCGTGGGACCGCGGCGCCGAGTGCAAGAACTTGGTCGCCGGACTCGCCGACGCGGTGTTCGGCCTCGCCGAGCCGGCTGATGCGCACGCGCAGGCGCGGCCGCGGCTCGGCGTCTACCTGGAGGCGGCGAACGAGGGCGTGCGCATCCTCAGGGTGGTGAAAGGCAGCCCCGCCGAGGCGGCGGGCGTGCGCGACGGCGACTTGCTCAGCGAGATCGCGGGCGTGACGCCGAAGCAGGTCGGCGACGTGGTCGAGGTGGTGCAGCGCCAGGCGCCCGGCACCTGGCTGCCGCTCAAGGTGCGCCGCGGCGAGGCGACGCTCGAGCTGGTCGCCAAGTTTCCGCCGCGCGCCTCATGAAGGCGCGGGCACGGGCGCTCGCGCTGGCGCTCGCCGCGGCGCCGGCACTCGCGAGCGCCGCGCAGCTCGAGCTCGAGGCGACGCTCGATCCCGCGGGCGGCGCGCTGCGCGCGCGCGCCGTGCTCGTCGTCGGCCGCGCGGCCGCCGAAATCTCGCTCGCTGCGCGCTTCGCGGTGGATGCCGTCGCGCTCGACGGCCGGCGAGACGAACTGGCCGGCACGCTGCGCGACGGCTTGCATGTGTGGCGCCTGCCGGCGGCGGACCGCGAGCGCCGTGTCGAGATCGCCTGGCACGGCGCGCTCGATCCGCTCGACGAGACGCTTTCGCACCGCGACACGCTTGGGCACGCGCGGGCAGTAGCGGGCGCGCGCGGCAGCTTCCTGCCCGGCGCGGCGCGGTGGCACCCGGTCCTCGGCGAGGCGCTGGAGGGCTACCGGGTGACGATCGACGTCCCCGAGGGACAGCGCGCGCTGGTCGCCGGACGCCTGCTCGATGAGCGCGTGAGCGGCGGGCGCTACCGCGCGCGCTTCGCATACCCGCATCCGGCGCTGGATATCGACCTGATCGCCGGCCCCTACCGGATCGAGGACCGCGAGGTGCGCACCGCGGCGGGCAGCGCGGTGCGCCTGCGCACGTACTTTCACCCCGAGATCGCGCCGCTCGGCCCCGGCTACCTCGACGCGGTGCTCGGCTACCTCGATCGCTACGAGGCCTGGATCGGTGCGTATCCGCATACGGAGTTCAGCGTGGTCTCCAGCCCCACGCCGACGGGCTTCGGCATGCCGAGCCTCACCTACCTCGGTATCGACGTGCTGCGCCTGCCCTTCATCCGCTTCACTTCGCTCGGCCACGAGGTGCTGCACAACTGGTGGGGCAACGGGGTGCACGTCGATCCTGCGCAGGGCAACTGGTCCGAGGGCCTGACGACCTTCATGGCCGACTACCGCTACCAGGAGGAGCGCGGCGCGCAAGCGGCGCGCGACCTGCGACTTGCCTGGCTGCGCGACTTCGCCGCGCTGCCGCCGGGCGAGGACCGGCCGCTCGCGCAATTCGTGGCGCGCCACCACGGCGCCTCGCAGATCGTCGGCTATCACAAGGCGGCGATGACGTTCTTCATGCTGCGCGAGCTGATCGGCGCCCAGGCGTTCGACGCGGGCCTGCGCGAGTTCTGGCGCGCGCAGCGCTTCCGCGCGGCATCCTGGGGCGACCTGCAGCGCGCGTTCGAGCAGGCGGCGCGGCGCGATCTCTCGGCCTTCTTCGCGCAATGGCTCGAGCGCACGGGCGCCCCCGCGCTGCGCCTGGTCGAGGCGCGTGCGCAGCAGGACGGCGCGTCCTGGCGGATCACTGCGACGCTCGCGCAGGACGCGGTGCCTTATCGCCTGCGCGTGCCGCTGGTGGTGCGCACCGATGAGGGCGCGCACACGGAGCTCGTCGACGTGCAGAGCGCACGCGAGAGCGTCGCCTTTCGCACGACCGCCCGGCCGAGGGCGCTCGAGCTCGATCCCGAGCTGCGGCTGTTCAGGCGCCTGGCGCCCGGCGAGGCGCCGCCGATCCTGCGCCAGGCGATGCTCGATCCGGCAACCGCCGTGGTGCTCGTCTGCGGCGGGGATGCGGCGCGTGCCGCGCGCGCGGTGGCGGGCCGCGTGCTCGAGCATGCCCCGCAAGTGCACGCGGCAGCCACGGAGCTTCCCGCCGTGCCGGTGCTGGCGATCGGGCTTGCCGCGGAGGTCGACGCGTGGCTGGCGCAGCAGGGGCTTGCGCCGCGGCCGCCGGAGGTCGCGGCACAGGGCAGCGCGCAGGCGTGGGCGGCGACGCGGCGCGATGGCCGCGCGCTGATGGTGGTTTCAGCGCGCGACGCCGCGGCGCTCGAAGCGCTCGCGCGCCCGCTGCCGCATTACGGCCGGCAGAGCTGGATCGCGTTCGAGGGCGCGAAGGCCGTCGCGCGCGGCGTCTGGCCCAGCGTGCCGCAGCGCGTCAGGCTGGACTAGCCGCGCCCGGGCGCGCCGCGATGTGCATGGCGGAAGAGGCAGGAGTCGAACCCACCCGAGACGTCAGACGCCTCGCTCCGGATTTGAAGTCCGGGCGCCCCACCGGGGACGTTTCTCTTCCAGGGAAATCTTGCGCGCGCGGCGCAGATCGCCCGCGCGGCGCGTATAGCCTGAGCTGTCGAGGTACTCCAGCACCTCGATGGTGAGATTGCGGCCGAGGCCGCAGCGGTCGCGAAACGTCGCCGCGCCGAAGCCCTGGTGCGCCGACTCCTCGTCCAGCGACACCGCGAGATCGACCAGGCGCTCGACGCTGCGCGGCAGGAAATAGCGGTTCGGCGCGACGCGGTGCACGCGCCCGGCGCGCGCCGCGCGCTGCAGGAAATCGGTCACGGCCTTCGGCTCCATCGCCAGCTGCGCCGCGAGCTCGTGCACCCGCGGCGGCTTCGCGCCGTCGCCTTCGAGCAGCGGCGCGAACTTCTGCCACAGCGCTTCGTCCTGCGGCGTCAGCACTGGACGATGCCCGGGCAGGCGCAAGCACGGACCTTCGCGCACCAGCCGGCCTGCCTCGACCAGAAAATCGATTATTGCCGCGAGCGGCGCGCCGACCTCCGAGGGGCGCGGGCCAATCGATTCCGCATGCGCAGCATGCCACTCGCCCACGGCACGCTCGAGCTGTGTGCACAGGTCATCCCATCTCTCCCGGCGCATGACATGACGATCGCCGCGCACCGCGAAGGCGACCAGTTCCGGCGCGTCGCGCGGCGCTTCATGGAACACCTTCTCGAACCACGCCATGTCCACCATGCCGTCCGCGAGAAGTGCGTCGAAGGCCTGTGTCGCATCGAGGCCCGCAATGCGCTCCCGGCGTCCCGCGCCGCGCGCGGGCGGCAGCGAGTCGACGACCACCCCCGCGCCGATCAGCCGCTGCGTACCCGGGTCGCGCAGGAGGAGCCGGTCGCCGTGCCAGGCCGAAACCTCGTGCGGGAACGCGAGACGCGCAAAGCGCGCGAATGGCGACAGGCGCGCCTGTCGCATCGCGGTGCCGAGGTGCACCGCGAGCGCTTTGGGACGCGTGATCGGCGCCCCGAACCACGCCACTTCGATGTCGAGAAGCTTCGACACGGGAACCGGCCCGGCGTCGGCGATCACGTCGCCGCGCCCGACTTCGTCCCGCGAGACACCGTGCAGCGCGAGCGCGCAGCGCTGGCCGGCGACGGCGCGTGCCGCTTCGCCGTTGTTCGCCCGCAGACTGCGCACGCGCGCCTTGCGGCCCGCGGGCAGCACCTGTACTTCGTCTCCCGCATCTATCGCGCCCGAAGCTACGGTGCCGGTGACGACGAGGCCGAGGCCGTCGATGACGAAGGCGCGATCGACGTGCATGCGGAAGCGCTGCGCTGAATCGCGCGGCGGAATGTCCCTCGCCAACGCCACGAGCCGGCTGCGCAGCGCGTCCACTCCCTCGCCGGTGGCGGACGAGACCTTCATGATTTCCGTATCGGGGAGAAGCGCACGCAGTTCCGCTTCCGCTTCGACCAGGCGCTCCGGCGCCACGCGATCGATCTTGGAGAGGACCGCCAGCAGCCGCGGCGCGCCCAGGTGCTCGAGGATCGCCAGATGCTCGCGCGTCTGCGGCATCGGCCCGTCGTCGGCCGCGACGACGAGGAGCGCGAGGTCGATCCCCGTTACGCCCGCCGTCATGTTGCGCACGAAGCGCTCGTGCCCCGGCACGTCGACAAAAGCGATGGCTTCACCGCCCGCCTGCGGCAGGTAGGCAAATCCCAGGTCGATGGACATGCCGCGGCGCTTTTCCTCCGGCAGGCGGTCGGTATCGACGCCGGTGAGCGCGCGCACGAGCGAGGTCTTGCCGTGATCGACGTGCCCGGCAGTTGCGACGATCACAGCGTGCGGCCCTCGAGCTGGCTCAAGAACGCCGCTTCGTCCTCGAGGCAGCGCAGGTCGAGCCAC
>JAOTWE010000162.1 GCA_029863065.1 Betaproteobacteria bacterium | reverse complement strand
AGCGCGAATTTCCGCAGCCGCTCCAGCAGCGGCACCGAGTCGTCGGCGGCCTGCGCCAGCACGCGCCGGTTGAACGCCAGGATACCGAGCTCGCGGTTGAGGAAATTCGCGCTGGGCAGGTCTCTTTTCATCGCGGGGGGCCGCAGGACAGCGGCTCGCGGTCGCGCCTATTTTACGCCTGCCGCCGCCGGCCTGAGCTACAGTGGCACGCATGGCGCGCCAGGAAACGCTCGCTGCCGTCGACCTCGGCTCGAACAGCTTCCATCTGCAGATCGGACGCGTGGTCGACGGCCAGATCTATCCCCTCGACAGCCTGCGCGAGGTGGTGCGCATCGGCGCCGGCCTCACCGCCGACAAGCGCATCGACCGCGCGACGCAGGCGCGGGCCCTGGAGGCGCTGCGCCGCTTCGGCGAGCGCCTGCGCGGTTTTCCGCGCGCCTCGGTGCGCGCCGTCGGCACCAACACGCTGCGCGTGGCGAAGAACGCGCCGCAGTTCCTGCGCGAGGCGCGCCACGAGCTGGGTTTTCCCATCGAGGTGATCGCCGGGCGCGAGGAAGCGCGGCTCATCTACCTGGGTGTCGCGCATGCCATGCCGCCGGCGCCGCACAAGCGCCTGGTCATCGACATCGGTGGCGGCTCCACCGAGCTGGTCATCGGCACCGGCCTCGAGCCGCAGCTCACCGAGTCGCTCTACATGGGCTGCGTGAGCTACAGCCTGAAGTATTTTTCGGAGGGCCGCGTCGACAAGTCGCGCTTCAAGGCCGCCGAGCTTGCCGCGCGCCAGCAGGTGGCCGGCATCGTGCTCGGCTACCGCGCCGCGGGCTGGCAGGAGGCGGTGGGCTCCTCGGGCACGGCGCGCTCGATCGAGGCCATCCTGCGCGAGAACGGCTACGCGGAGCAGGGCATCACGCGCGACGGCCTCGAGCGGTTAAGGAGCCTGCTCGTGAAGCAGGAGCGGGCGGACCCGGAGCGCATCGCCGGCCTGCGCGCGAACCGCGCGCCGGTGCTGCCCGGCGGCGTCGCCATCATGAGCGCGGTATGCGACGAGCTGGGCATCGAGGCCATGGCCGTGTCGGAAGGCGCGTTGCGCCACGGCGTGCTCTACGACCTGCTCGGCCGCGTGCAGCACAAGGACATGCGCGCCGCGACCGTCGCGCAGTTCGTGCGCCGCTACCACGTCGACGCGGCGCAGGTCGAGCGCGTGCGCCGCCTGGCGCTCACCATCTACGATGCGCTCGCGCCGGGCCGCGAGCGCGAGGATGATGCCGACCGGCAGATGCTGGAATGGGCGGCGGCGCTGGCGGAGATCGGCCTTTCCATCGAGCACGCGCAGTACCACAAGCATTCGGCCTATGTGCTGCAAAACGCCGACATGCCCGGGTTCTCGCGCATGGAGCAGCAGCGCCTGGCGCGCATCGTGCTCGCGCACCGCGGCAAGCTCGGCAAGATGCACGATGCCGGGCTGGAAGCCGCCGACTGGCCGCTGGTCTTCGCGCTGCGGCTCGCCGCGCTCATCCTGCGCCGGCGCACCGACGTCAAGCTGCCGCTGCTGCGCGTGGCGCCCGACGAGGGCGGCTTCGAGATCGAACTGGCGCAATCCTGGCTCGACGACAACCCGCTCTCCGCTGCGGCGCTGGAGGACGAGGCCGGCCACTGGAAATCGGTCGGCATGAAGCTCGCGGTGAGCGGGCTCTCCGACAAGAAAGTGTCGGTGCTGAACCGCGGCTAGGGCGCCGCAGGGCCGCGCGGTTCCTCGTCGTGCGCATCGCCGCCTGCGTAGAAGGCGCGCGCCGCGAGCCAGACCCAGAGCGCGAATGCCGCCGCGACCAGCGCGTAGAACGGCAGCGCGCCCAGGCGCAGCAGGCCTTCGTACGGAAACACGCCGTAGATCAGCGGCGCGACGATGATGACGGTCAGGAACAGCGCGCCGTAGACATCCAGGAGCAGGCGCAGGATCTTCAGCATCCGCATTGTGGTTCCTCCCAAGCCGGGTGCCTCAGGGCTGCCCGGCGGTGTTCGATTCCATCTTCACGTTCAGCGTGCCCGAGCGCACGTGCAGATCGCGCTGCGGGAACGGGATCTCGATGCCCTCGGCACGCAGCTCGTCCTCGATTGCCCACATGAACGCGGCCTCGGTGCGCCCGGGACGCGTGATCAGGTCGGGCCCGACCCAGACGACGAGCTCGAAGTTGAGGCTGCTGTCGCCGAATCCCACCAGCCAGGCGTCGGGCTCGCGACCGGCCTCGGCGACGGTGCCCTTGACCCGCTGCGCGGCGCGCAGCGCCGCCGCCCTGACCTTCGTCTTGTCGCTGCCGTAGGCGACGCCGAACGGCACGTGAATGCGCCGGAAGCGAGTCTCGAACGTCCAGTTGGTCACGCGGCCGTTGATGAATTCCGAATTGGGCACGATGATGTCCACTTCGTCGTTGGTGGTGATGCGGGTGAAGCGCATGCCGATCTCGCGTACTGAGCCGCGCACGCCCGATTGCAGGTCGACGAAATCGCCGACCTTGAGCGTGCGCTCGAGCAGGATGATGATGCCGGAGATGAAATTGCTGAAGATGTTCTGCAGGCCGAAGCCGATGCCGACGCCGATGGCGCCGCCGAACAGCGCGAAGCTCGTCATGTCGAAGCCGATGTAGCTCAGGCCGACCAGAGTGCCGACGATCCAAACGGTGTAGCGCAGAACGCGCGACCACATGTACACGCTCGGCGCGCTTTGCGCGTGTCCGCTGCGCTGCGTCGCCACGCGCCGGATGCCCGACTCGAGGAGCGAGGCGAGCCACCAGACGGCGACCAGGATCACCACCAGGCCGAGCAGCCGGCTGGCGCTGACCGGCGTGTCGCCGAGCGTAAACCAGGGCACCGACATCCAGTCGCGCAGATGCGCGAGCGCCGGCGCAAAGTTCAGTTGTTCCATCCTGGGGCCTAGCCTAGCACGCGTTATCTAGACGAACTCGGGCGCGACGACCGCGCGCACCACCACCTGCGCAGCGTCGCCGCGGGCGCGGCCGCTCAGCCACCAGGCGCCGCCCTTCTTCAGGCTCCACGGCGCCTCCGCACCCGACACGAGGAAGGCGGCGGCGCGGCCGAGATCGGGCTGATGGCCGACGACGACGACGGCGCACTTGCGCTCGGGCCATTCGGCGGCGGCGATGATGTCGCCGACGCCGGCGCCCGGCGCCAGGCTCGCCACGGTGTGCAGCGGCACGCCGAGCGCGCGCGCCGTTTCCTGGGCGCGGCGCGCCGGGCTGGCGAGCACCACGAACTTCGCGGGCAGGCGCTGCAGGAGCCAGGCGGCGACCCGGGCGGCGTGCTTGTGGCCGCGGGCCGTCAGGCGGCGCTCCAGGTCCGGAGCGCCGTCCTCGGCTTCGGCGTGGCGCCACAGAATAAGGTCCATCTTCAGTTAAAATCCCGTTCCTCGTTCCACTAGGCGCGTAGCTCAGCTGGTTAGAGCACTACCTTGACATGGTAGGGGTCGTTGGTTCGAGTCCAATCGCGCCTACCAACATCTTGCCCAACATAACGCTTCCAGACGGCTCGGTGAAGTCGTTTCCGGGTCCGGTCACAGTCGCGGAGGTGGCACAGTCCATCGGCGCCGGCCTCGCGCGCGCGGCGCTCGCCGGGAAGGTCGACGGCCGGCTCGTCGACACCAGCCACCGCATCGAGCGCGACGCCGCGCTCGCCATCGTCACCGAGCGCGACGCCGAGGGGCTCGAGATCCTGCGGCACTCGACGGCGCATCTGCTCGCCCAGGCGGTGAAGGAGCTGTATCCCGAGGCGCAGGTGACGATCGGCCCGGTGATCGAGAACGGCTTCTACTACGACTTCGCCTACAAGCGGCCCTTCACGCCGGAGGACCTGGCGGCCATCGAAAAGCGCATGGCCGAGATTGCGAAGAAAGACCTTCCCGTGCAACGCCGGGAAATGCCCCGCGACGAGGCGGTGCAGCTGTTCCGCGACCAGGGCGAGGCCTACAAGGCCGAGATCATCGCCGCCATCCCGGAAAAGGAGGCGATCTCGCTCTACGGGCAGGGCGACTGGATCGACCTGTGCCGCGGGCCGCACGTGCCCTCGACCGGCAAGCTCAAGGTATTCAAGCTGATGCGCGTGGCCGGCGCCTACTGGCGCGGCGACTCGAAGAACGAGATGCTCCAGCGCATCTACGGCACGGCCTGGGCGAAGAAGGAGGATCAGGACGCCTACCTGAAGATGCTCGAGGAAGCCGAGAAGCGCGACCACCGGCGCCTGGGCACGCAGCTGGATCTCTTTCACATGCAGGGGGAAGCGCCGGGCCTGGTGTTCTGGCATCCGAAGGGCTGGGCGCTGTGGCAGCAGGTCGAGCAGTACATGCGGCGCGTGTACCGCGACAACGGCTACCAGGAAGTGCGCGGGCCGCAGATCCTCGACCGCAGCCTCTGGGAACGCACCGGCCACTGGGAGAACTTCCGCGAGAACATGTTCACGACTTCGTCGGAGAACCGCGACTACGCGCTGAAACCGATGAACTGCCCGGGCCACATCCTCATCTACAACAAGGGCGTGCGCAGCTACCGCGACCTGCCGCTGCGCTACGGCGAGTTCGGCTCGTGCCACCGCAACGAGCCCTCGGGCGCGCTGCACGGCCTGATGCGCGTGCGCGGCTTCGTGCAGGACGACGGCCACATCTTCTGCACCGAGGAGCAGATCCTCGGCGAATGCGTCGCCTTCACCGCGCTCCTGCAGCGGGTATACCGCGATTTCGGCTTCGAGCAGGTGATCTACAAGGTCGCTACGCGACCGGCCAAGCGCATCGGCTCGGACGAGAGCTGGGACAAGGCGGAAGGCGCACTCCAGGAAGCCCTGCGCCGCTCGCAGGTGGCGTTCACCCTGTCTCCCGGCGAAGGCGCGTTCTACGGCCCGAAGATCGAGTACTCGCTGAAGGACGGCATCGGGCGGGTCTGGCAGTGCGGCACGATGCAGGTCGATTTCAGCATGCCAGGGCGTCTGGGCGCCGAATACGTGGGCGAGGACAACACCCGCCACACCCCGGTGATGCTCCACCGCGCCATCGTCGGCTCGATGGAGCGCTTTCTGGGCATCCTCATCGAGCATTTTGCGGGCGCGTTCCCAGTATGGCTGGCCCCCGAGCAGGTCGTCGTGCTCAATATTTCGGAGCACCAGGCGGACTACGCCGTGGCGGTCGCGGGGGCGCTGCGCGAGGCCGGATTCCGAGTCGTGGAAGATTTGCGAAACGAGAAAATTTCTTATAAGATTCGCGAACATAGCCTGCAAAAGCTCCCTTATCAGCTGGTGGTCGGCGACAAGGAGAAGCAGGCGGGAACGGTGGCCGTGCGCACGCGCGGCGGCGAAGACCTCGGGGCCATGGGCCTCGATGCCTTCATCGCACGCCTCCGCAGCGAGGCGAAAGCGCGGTAGCACGGCCGTTTTTTTCAACGTACAGGGGAGTTGTCACTCATCGCACTCGAGAGATCGCAACGCATCAACGGGGAAATCACCGCGCCGCAGGTTCGCCTGGTCGGCGAGGAAGCAGAGCAGTTGGGCATCGTGCCCGTGGCCGAGGCGCTGCGCCTGGCGGAAGAGCGCAACGTGGACTTGGTGGAAATCGCGCCGACGGCGCAGCCGCCGGTCTGCAAGCTGATGGACTACGGCAAGTTCCGCTACCGCGAGCAGAAAAAGGCCCACGAGGCCAAGCTCAAGCAGAAGCAGATCCAGGTCAAGGAGATCAAGTTCCGCCCCGGCACCGACGAGGGCGACTACAAGATCAAGCTGGGCAAGCTGATCCAATTCCTCGAAGACGGCGACAAGGCCAAGGTGACGCTGCGATTCCGCGGCCGCGAGATGGCGCACCAGGAGTTCGGCGTGCGGCTGCTCGAGAGGGTGAAGGCGGACCTCGAGCCGGTGGGCATCGTCGAGCAGTTCCCGAGGCTCGAAGGCCGGCAGATGGTGATGGTGCTGGCGCCGAAGAAAAAGGGCGTGCCGCCCAAGGCCAAGGCGAAGCCCAAGGCGAAGAAGGAAGCAGCAGCAGCAACGGCAGCAGCAGTCAAGCCGGCCGCCTGAGCGCACCGGCAATACAAGTGATGGCCGCGGCAACAAGCGCCCGCGCGGCGGGCCGCCCGGCGTCAGGCTATAAACGAGGAGCAGTCATGCCCAAAGTAAAGACCAAGAAGTCGGCGGCGAAGCGCTTCAAGATCCGCTCGTCGGGCGGCATCAAGCGCTCGCATGCGTACATGCGCCACATCCTGACCAAGAAGTCCACCAAGCGTAAGCGCCACCTGCGCGGCACCACGGAAGTGCACGCCACCAACAAGCGGGCAGTGCGCGCCATGCTGCCGTATTCCTCGTAAGGGGGCGCCATGCCAAGAGTCAAGCGCGGAGTCACGGCGCGCGCGCGCCACAAGAAGGTCCTGAAGCAGGCGAAGGGGTTCCGCGGCCGCCGCGGCAACGTCTACCGCGTCGCCAAGCAGGCGGTGATGAAGGCGGGGCAGTACGCCTACCGCGACCGGCGCAACCGCAAGCGCACCTTCCGCGCGCTGTGGATCGCGCGCATCAACGCCGCGGTGCGCGAGCTGGGAATGAGCTATTCGACGTTCATGGCCGGGCTGAAGCGCGCCAACATCGACATCGACCGCAAGGTGCTCGCCGATCTGGCGGTCGCGGACAAGCCCGCGTTCGCGAAGATCGCCGGCCAGGTGAAGGCCAGCCTCGCTCACTGACCCCGTTGCGGGAGGCGCGGGGATGCAAAACGTCAACGACATCGTCGAGCGGGCGCTCGCGGAGTTCCGCGCCGCCGCCGATCCCGCGTCGCTGGAAAACGCTAAGGCGCGCTATCTCGGCAAGAGCGGCGAGCTGACCGCGCTGCTGCGCTCGCTGGGCACGCTCCCGGCTGAAGCGCGCAAGGATGCCGGGGCGCGCATCAACGACGCCAAGGCGCGCATCGAGCAGGCGCTCGAGGCGCGGCGCGGCGCGCTCTCGGGCGCTCGGCTGCAGGCGCGGCTCGCGGAAGGAACGCTCGACGTCACGCTGCCCGCCCGCGGCCGCGGCCGCGGCGGCATCCATCCGGTCATCCGCACCTGGCAGCGGGTCGAGGCGATCTTTGGCTCCATCGGCTTCGAGGTCGCCGACGGCCCCGAGATCGAGACCGACTGGTACAACTTCACCGCGCTCAACAATCCGGAAAACCACCCGGCGCGCTCGATGCAGGACACGTTCTACGTCGATCTGAAGGACGCGCAGGGCCTGCCGCTGCTGTTGCGTACGCACACCAGTCCCAT
>JAOTWE010000161.1 GCA_029863065.1 Betaproteobacteria bacterium | reverse complement strand
GTGCCGTCGTAGCCGGATTGTTTGAGCAGCTCCTGCGCCTTGCGCATGTTGGACTTGGCCTGAATCTCGGTGCCGGCGTTGCTCGCGTACGGCGTGCCACAGGTAAACATCGATGCGCAGGGCTTGTAGAGTTCCTCAACGCCGACCTGCGCCTTGAGGAACGGGCGCTGGTCGAACGCCGCCATCGCCGCGCGGCGCACTTCGGCCTTGTTGAAGGGCGCATGCAGGTGATTGAAGCGGCACATGTACTGCAGCCCGAGCGTCGGCTTTAGCACCTTGACGCCTTTTTCCTTGGACATGCGTTCGTAATGATCGAACGCGAGGCTCTCAATGATGTCAACTTCGCCCTTGACGAGGGCGTTGGCCTGCGACTGCACGTCGCGCAAGGCGAGATTCCATTCCACGCGATCGACGTACACGCGCTTGCCGCCGGCGGTGCCGGACGCGGGTTCGCTCCTTGGCTTGTACTTCGGGTTCCTGAGGTAAACCGCCCGATCGCCCGGCTTGAACTCGTCGCGCTTGAAGATGTAGGGGCCCGAGCCGGTGTAGTCGTCGATCTGCTTGAAGGCGTCGGTTTCGGCGACGCGCTTGGGCATGATGAACGGCACGTTGGAAGACGGCTTGCCGAGCGCCTCGAGCATGAAGCCGTTTGCTTCGCGCAGGAAAATGCGGAACGTTTCGGGTGAAGGCGAATCCATGCGCTCGACGAAGGTCATGAGCGCCACGCCCATGGCGTCGCGCTTGCCCCAGCGCGCAAGCGATGCCACCACGTCCTCGCCGGTCACCGGTGCGCCGTCGTGGAATTCCAGGTCCTTGCGCAGCTTGAAGGTCCACAGCCGGTGGTCCGGGGACTCCGTCCAGCTCTGCACCATCTGCGGCTTGATCTGGCTCTTCTCGTCGGTGCCGAACAGCGTGTCGTAGATCATGTAGCCGTGGTTGCGGCTCATGTACGCGGTGGTCCAGATCGGGTCGAGGATCGCAAGGTTCGAGTGCGGCACGACGCGCAGGACCTTGTCCTGGGCCGCAGCGGAAAATGCGGCGCCGCCGGCCGCGGCGAGCAAGACAACGGCGAGGAACTTGCGGTTCATGCGGGTATCCTTTGCGTCCGGATGGGCGAAAAAGAGGTTAGCAGGCCATGGCACGCATCGCAATCGGCGGCTTCCAGCACGAGACCAACACCTTTGCGCCTTCGCCGGCGGACTACCCCGCGTTCGAGGCGGGCGGCGGCTGGCCGGGCGTGCAGTACGGCGAACCCCTGTTTGCCGCGGTCGCCGGCGCCAACATTCCGGCCGCCGGCGCGATCGACGCGCTGCGCGCCGCCGGCCATCAGCTGGTGGGAACGGCCTGGGCAGCGGCGAGCCCCTCGGCGGCGGTGACCGGCGATGCCTACGAGCGCATCGCCGGTGAACTGGTGAAGCGGCTGCGCGACGCTTTGCCCGTGGACGGCGTGTATCTGGACCTGCACGGGGCCATGGTGAGCGAGCGATTCGACGACGGCGAGGGCGAACTGCTGCGGCGCGTGCGCGAGGCGGTGGGGCCGGGCGTGCCGGTGGCGGCGAGCCTCGATCTGCACTGCAATTTCACGCGCGCCATGTTTGCGGGCGCGGACGCTTTCGTCGCCTACCGGACCTACCCGCACGTCGACATGGCCGAAACCGGCGCGCGCGCCGCGCGACTGCTCGACGGCATGCTGCGCGGCGGTTCGCGGCTCAAAGGCGCCTGGCACGGGCTCGATTTCCTGACGGGAATCCCGTCGCAGTGCTCGTTCATCGAGCCGTGCAGGAGCCTCTACGCGGATCTGGCGGCGCTGGAGAAGAAGTTCGACGTATCGCTTTCCTTCACGCCCGGTTTTCCGATGGCCGATTTCGCCGAATGCGGCATGGCGGTTCAGGCGTACGGCACCGAAGCGCGCAAGGTGGAGCAGGCCCTGGGCGAACTGCGCGCGCGCGTGGCCGACGCGGAAAAGGACTTCGCGCTCGATCTGCACCTTGCGGAGGACGCCGTGGCGCGGGCGCGCCGGCGCGGCGAGCCGGGCCGGCCGGTGGTGCTCGCGGACACGCAGGACAATCCGGGCGCGGGCGGCAACGGCGACACCACGGGGCTGCTGCGCGCGCTCATCGGGCAGCGCGCCGAAGGCGCGGCGCTCGGGCTGCTGATCGACAAGGACGCCGCGGGGCGCGCGCACGAGGCGGGGCAGGGCGCGACGCTCGCCTTTTCGCTCGGCGGCAAGTCGCGCGTCGAGGGCGACGCGCCCTTCGAAGGCGAGTTCACCGTGGAAAAGCTGGCCGACGGCAAGTTCACCTGCACCGGGCCGATGTTTAAGGGCTTCCGCATGACGCTCGGCAACATGGCGCTGCTGCGCAGCAAGGCGGCGCCGGGCGTGCGCGTGGTGCTCGCCTCGCGCAAGGTGCAGGCGGCCGACCAGGAAATGTTCCGCCACGTCGGCGTCGAGCCGGTGAAGGAAAGGATCCTCGCCCTCAAGAGCTCGGTGCATTTCCGCGCCGACTTCGAGCCGATCGCGAAAGAAGTGCTGGTGGTGAAGGCGCCCGGGCCGGCGCTCGCCGATCCGACGGAGTTCAAGTGGACCAAGCTGCGCAAAGGCGTGCGCTTGCGGCCGCTCGGGCCGGAGCACGCCGGTTGAGGCCTAGGCCGTGATGGTGTCGAGCAGCGCGTCGCGGCGCGGCGACCAGCCGAGCTCGCGCCGCGCGCGCGTCGCCCGCACCCGGCTGTTGGAGCCGTAGGTGTAAGCCGCGGGACCTTCGCCGAACTCGGCAATGGATTCTTCCTTGGTCATCGGCTGCGTGCGCCCGTCCCAGCCCAGAGCGCGGCTGATCGCCTCGCACACCTGGCGCATCGAATTCTCGCCATTTTCGGCGTAGTAGCTGGCGCCGGCGGGCGCCTTTGCGAGCGCGCGCACATAAAGATCTGCCAGGTCGTCGATGTGTACGTTGGCCCAGAGGTTCTCGCCCCGGCCGATATGGCGCGCGACGCCGGACTTGCGCGCCAGGGCGATGAGGCGGGGTACCTGGATGCTGTCCTTGTGCGCGCCCCGTCCGGTTCCGTAGATCAGGCTGGGAGATATCACGACGGCGCGCACGCCGTCTCGGGCCCCCGCCAGCACGCGCTGATTGACGGCCACGCGCGCCGCGCGGCCCGGGCCCGGCACGAAGGGCGTCTCGTCTTCATAAGTCTTTTCGCTGGGCTCGCCCCAGGCCTGGTCGCCGACGATGCTCGAGCCGCTCGTGTGGATGAAGGCTTTGCCACTGCCCGCGAGCGCCGGCAGCATCGCCTCGACCGCCGCGCGGTGGTCGGCGTCGGCCGTGTGAATGACGGCATCGGCTTCACGCGCGAAACGCGCGAGGAGCGCGCCGTCGTCCAGGTTGCCGAGGACCGGCTCGATGCCGAGTGCGCGCAGCTGCTCGGCCTTCTGCGGGGAACGAACCAGGCCGAGGACCGTGTGCCCGGTCGCGCGCAGGGCGGCGGCCACGGATCCGCCGATGTACCCGGACGCTCCGCTCAGGAAAACTCTCATCCCAGCCTGGGCCAGGGTTTCTGGTCGGGACGCAGATTCTCGATGGCGCGCGCCAACTTGAGCACGCCGGCGTCGTCGAAGCGCTTGCCGATCAACTGCACGCCGATCGGCAGGCCGTCGGCGCTGAACGTCCAATTGACCGAGGCGGCGGGCTGCTCCGACATGTTGAAGGGGACGGTGAATGCGATGTGCGGCAGCGCGTTGTGCGGGTCGTTGCCCGGGCACGGCAGTTCCGCCGCATAAGGCAGAATCGGCGACACCGGCGAGATGACGAAATCGAAGGGCTCGCAGGCGGCCACTGCCGCTTCGCGCATCGCCATCACCTGGCCGAAAGCCTGGATCACGTCGCGACCCGTGAACGATTTCGCCCGCCAGGTGCACCACTCGGCAATGAACGGCAGCACCTTCTTTTGCCGCTCGGGCGGCAGCTGCACGAAATCGTTGTGCGAGCGCGCCTCGAAAAAGCGCGAGATGCCGTCGAGCATCTCTGCAGAGAGGAAGGTCTTCAATTCGTCGACCTGCGCGCCCGCCGCCGCCAGCGCCTTGACCGCGCCTTGCGCAGCGGCGCGCACTTCCGCATGCACCGGCAGGCCGGCGTTCAGGTCGGGCAGAAAGCCGATCTTCAGCTTTTTCAGGTCGAGTTCGTCGAGCCCAGCCGTGAAGTCGATCGGCCGGTAAGGCAGGCTCATGAAATCGCGCGCATCGGGCAACGCGAGCCAGTTCATCATCGCCGCCGCGGCTTCCACGTCGCGCGTCATCGGGCCGGTGACGCGCCCGATGTAGGGCGGGTACACCGGCACGCGCCCGAGGCTCGGCTTGAGCGCGAAGATCCCGCAATGCGTCGCCGGCAGCCGCACCGAGCCGCCGATGTCGGTGCCCAGGTGCAGCGGCGCATAGCCGGCGGCGGCCGCCGCGCCCGCGCCCGAGCTCGAGCCGGAGGTGTTCTTCGCAGTGTTCCAGGGATTGCGGGTGACGCCGTGCACGCTCGAGACGCCCGCCGACAGCATGCCGTAGTCGGGCATCGTCGTCTTGCCTAGGAACACGCAACCTGCCTGGCGCAGCCGTGCGGCGGGCGGCGCGTCGGCGCCCTGGGGCGCCGCGGGCTCATTGGCCGCGGTGCCGATCGGCGCCGGGTCGCCCTTGGTGTGGATGTTTTCCTTGATCGTCACCGGCACGCCGTCGAGCGGCGAGAGCGGCGCCTGCACCCGCCAGCGGCCTTCGGCATCGCGCGCCTGCTTGAGCGCCGCGTCGCGCCGTATGAGATACATGGCGTTCAGCCGGGGCTCCCAGGCTTCGATGCGCTCGAGAAGCGCCCGCGTCACTTCGACCGGGGACAGCTCCCCGCCTTCGTAGCTGGCCGCGATTTCCGCGGCCGTGAGTTCGTGGATGGAGGCCATGGCTCGCCAGTTATATACCGCAGGCCGGCATAATTCTGTAGTATTTCCGCCATGTGGCGGCGACAGAATCGCCACTTTCACCGGACAAGAGGAGATCCAATGAGAGTCAGATTGCTTGCCGCGGCGCTTGCGGCCGCCGGGGCGTTCGCCGCGCCGGCGCAGGCGCAAAAGGAAATTCAGTGGTGGCATTCCATGGGGGGCGCGCTCGGCGAGCGCGTCAACGAGATCGCCGCCGGGTTCAATGCCAGCCAGTCGGATTGGAAAGTCAACGCGATCTACAAGGGCAGCTACCCCGAGTCGATGACTGCGGCGATCGCGTCGTTCCGCGCCGGAAGTCCGCCGCATATCGTCCAGGTGTTCGAAGTCGGAACCGCGACCATGATGGCCGCCAAGGGCGCCGTGAAGCCGGTCTACCAGCTGATGAAGGAGGCGGGCGAGCCGTTCGATCCCAAGAACTACCTCGCCGCGGTCGCGGGCTACTACACCGACACCAAGGGCAACCTGCTGTCGATGCCGTTCAACAGCTCGACGCCGGTGTTCTACGTCAACAAGGACGCGTTCAAGAAGGCCGGGCTCGATCCGGAGAAGGCGCCCAAGACCTGGAAGGAGTTCGAGGCCGACGCGGCCAAGCTCAAGGCCGCCGGGCAGGAGTGCGTGTACACGACCAGCTGGCCGTCGTGGGTGCATATCGAGAATTTCAGCGCCTGGCACAACCTGCCGATCGGCACCAAGTCGAACGGCTTCGGCGGTCTCGACACGCGCTTCACGGTCAATTCGCCGGCGCACGTCAAGCACGTCGCGATGCTCGGTGACTTCGTGAAGAAGGGGTACTTCAGCTACGCCGGGCTCGGCAACAAGGGCGACGCCAAGTTCGCGGGCGGCGAATGCGCCATGTTTACCGGCAGTTCGGGCGCGCAGGCGAACATCAAGAAGCTCGACAAGTTTCCGTTCTCGGTGAACTTCCTGCCCTATCACGACGACATCAAGGGCGCGCCGCAGAATTCGATCATCGGCGGGGCGACGCTCTGGGTGCTGTCGCAGAAGGACAAGAGCGTGTACCCGGGCATCGCCAAGTTCTTCACCTACCTGTCTTCGGTCGACGTGCAGGTGAAGTGGCACGAGCAGACCGGCTATGCGCCGATCACCAATGCCGCTTACGACGCCACCAAGTCATCCGGGTTCTACGATCAGAACCCCGGGACTGACGTTTCGGTGCGCCAGCTGAACTACAAGAAGCCCACCGCCAACTCCAAGGGCCTGCGCTTTGGCAACTTCGTGCAGGGCCGGCAGGTGATCGAGGAGGAGATGGAGGCGGTGTTCGCGGGCAAGAAGAACGCCAAGACCGCGATGAACGATGCGGTGAAGCGCGGCAACGACATCCTGATCCAGTTCCAGAAGGCCAATAAATAGGGCATCGGGAAGCAAAGGGGCGCTGCGGCGCCCCTTTGCATTTCTGCCATGGAAAAACGGGTCGTCTTCCGCTCGGCGTGGCTGCCGTACGCGCTGCTCGCGCCGCAGATCGCGATCACGATCATCTTCTTCTTCTGGCCGGCAGTGCAGGCGGCCTGGTACTCGTTCCAGTTGCAGGACGCCTTCGGGCTGAAGACCGAGTTCGTCGGCTTCAGCAACTTCGCCACGCTGTTCGCCGACGAGCACTACCTGGCGTCGTTCAAGACCACCGCCGTGTTCAGCCTCTGGGTGGCGGTGTCCGGCATCGTCATCTCGCTGCTGCTGGCGACGATGGCCGACCGCGTGCTGCGCGGCGCGCTCGCCTACAAGACACTGCTGATCTGGCCCTACGCGGTCGCGCCGGCGGTGGCCGGAGTGCTGTGGGCGTTCCTGTTCGCGCCTTCGGTCGGCATCCTGACCTACGGCCTGCGACAGGTGGGCGTGAACTGGAACTGGGTGCTGCAGGGCGACCAGGCGATGCTGCTGGTGGTGATCGCCTCGGTCTGGAAGCAGGTCAGCTACAACTTCCTGTTCTTCCTCGCCGGCCTGCAGTCGATCCCGCGCTCGCTGATCGAGGCGGCGGCGATCGACGGCGCCGGGCCGCTGCGGCGTTTCTGGACGGTGGTGTTCCCGCTGCTGTCGCCGACCACGTTCTTCCTGCTGGTGGTCAACATCGTCTACGCCTTCTTCGACACCTTCGGCGTGATCGACGCGACCACCGAGGGCGGGCCGGCCGGCGCCACGCAGATCCTTGTCTACAAGGTCTACTACGACGGCGTAAAGGCCTCCGATCTCGGCGGCTCGTCGGCGCAGTCCGTGGTGCTGATGGCGATCGTGATCGCGCTGACGGCGGTGCAGTTCCGCTTCGTCGAGCGCCGGGTGCAGTACTAGGCCGTGGTCGAGAAAGCGGAACTGCACC
>JAOTWE010000160.1 GCA_029863065.1 Betaproteobacteria bacterium | reverse complement strand
TTGCGCGGAAACGGGCGTCTGGGCACGTCTCTTTAGCTGTATTTGTAACGCGCCCGCAAGCTGAACATCAAATCGGCGCCAGCTGCGCAGTGTGCCCACATAAGCCTGCTCTGTCAATCGCTTACGCGTATAATGCGCTCCCTCATGGATCACCTTGAACCCAAGCGGGCCAGTGAATTCCTGAAGCAGCATGCGGACGCGCTGTTCGTCGACTGCCGCAGCGAGATGGAGTACCTGTTCGTCGGCCATCCGGTCGGCGCGCTGCACGTGGCGTGGAACGACGGGCCGGACTGGGCAGTGAACCCGCATTTCGTTGGCCAGGTGAAAAAGCTCGCCGGCACCAATCACACCACGCGCCCGGTGGTGCTCATCTGCCGCAGCGGCAACCGCTCACAGGAAGCGGGCGAGGAACTCGAGCGCGCCGGGTTCACGCGCGTGTACAACGTGAAGCACGGCTTCGAGGGCGAGCTGAACGACAAGCACCAGCGCAATTCGCTCGCCGGCTGGCGCCACGAAGGACTGCCCTGGGAGCAGTGTTGAGCGGCCCGCAGTTTCGCTCCGTCGTTGCCGTGTTTGCGTGCCAGGTCCACTGGGGTGACTGCGACCCGGCGGGCATCATCTTCTATCCCACCTACTTTCGCTGGATGGACGCCGCCTGCTGGGCGATGTTTGCCGGGATCGGGTACGACGCCAAGCGCATGCGCGCCGAGCACCTCGCCATGCCACTGGTATCGGCCGATTGCCGGTTTCTCTATCCCGCCGAACAGGGCAACCACTGCGAAGTGCACTCGAGAATCGAGCACTTCGGCGGCAAGTCCTTCACCGTCGCGCATGAAGTGCTGCGCGAGGACGGCATGGCGCTCGCGCGCGGCGCGGAAAAGCGCGTGTGGGCGAAATTCGAGAACGGCCCCGGCACGCGCCTGCGTGGCCTGGCGATCCCCGCGGAGCTGAAAGCGCTGCTCGGCGGCGCTTAGCGTCAGAAGTCGAAGAACACCGTTTCGTCCCTGCCCTGCAGGACGATGTTCCACTCCAGCACGCCTTTCGCTTTGCGCCGCGCGACGAGCGTCGCGCGCCGCGCCGCAGGTACGCGCTTCAGCACCGGGTCCTGCGCGTTGGCCGTATCGCCGGGGAAATAGATCCGGGTCGACAGCTGCTTGAGCAGGCCACGCATCAACACCGTCACCGACAGGTGCGGCGCCTGCAGCTTGCCCCCGGGATCCGGCACACGGCCGGGCTTGACGGTGCTGAAGCGGAAACGCCCGTTCGCGTCGGACGGGATGCGGCCGAAGCCGCGAAATCCCTTCGCCAGCGGTTTCTTTTGCCGGTCTTCCGGGTGCGCATACTTGCCGGCGGCATTCGCCTGCCAGATTTCGATCAAGCCGTCGCTCACGCCGTCGCCGTCGCCGTCGAGAAGGCGCCCTTGGATGACGACGCGCTCGCCCTTCACCCCCGGGCGCGCGATGCGATCCGTGTTGAGCCAGGTCAGCCCGATGTGCAGGTAGGGTCCTACCGTCTGCGAGCCGCTCGCGTAGAGGCTCATGTCACTCCCCGGGCGAGTCGTCCATGGGCGTCGCCTCGCGGCCGCGCAGGACAATGTCGAAGCGGTAGGCGAGCGCGTGCTCGGGCACCGTGTGCTCCCAGTCGAATTGCGAGACCAGGCGCAGGCGCGCCTTTGCGTCCGGGATGCTCATGTACATCGGGTCGTAGTCAAGCAGCGGGTCGCCCGGGAAGTACATCTGCGTCACCAGGCGCGTGAGGAAGGCCTGGCCGAAAAGCGAGAAGTGGATGTGCGCCGGCCGCCAGGCGTTGTAGTGATTGCGCCACGGGTACTCGCCCGGGCGGATGGTGATGAATCGGTAGCGCCCGTCGGCGTCGCTGAGCGTGCGTCCAGCGCCGGAGAAATTCGGGTCGATGGGCGCGTCGTGCCGGTCCGCCTTATGCGGGTAGCGCCCGGCGGCATTCGCCTGCCAGACCTCGACCAGCGTGTGCGGCACCGGTTTGCCGTTCTCGTCCAGCACGCGGCCGCTGACGATGATGCGTTCGCCGATCGGTTCGCCCTTGTGCTGGCGCGTGAGATCGTTGTCCGTGGACTTGAGGTCGTCGTGGCCAAAGACCGGCCCGGTGATCTCGGAGAGCGTTTGCGGCGCGAGCACCAGCGGTTGCGTCGGGTGGCGTTTCGCAGTCGACGCGTAAGGCGGAAAGTCGTACTCCGGTTGCGTGCCCGGATGAAACCTGCGGTAGGCGTGCAGCTTGCTCATATCGGTGTCATGCTCCCTTCATTGCGCGTCGGGCTGCTTGCCCGGCTGCGCGCGATCGAACGCTTCGAGCTGCATGCAGGCGTCGTGCACGCGCATCACCGTCGGGTACGGGGCAAGGTCGCACTTGTAGCGCTGTGCATTGAACACCTGCGGCACGAGGCAGCAATCGGCCATGCCCGGCAAGTCGCCGTGGCAGTAGCGGCCCGTCGCCGGCGCCGTCAGTTCGGCCTCGAGCTTGGTCAGGCCGTCGGCGATCCAGTGCCGGTACCAGGCGTTCACCTGCTCTTCGCTCTGGCCGAGGCTCTTCTTCAGGTGCGTCAGCGTGCGCAGATTGTTGAGCGGATGGATCTCGCAGGCGATGAGCAGCGCAAGGCTGCGCACTCGCGCGCGCGCGTGCGCGCCTTTCGGCAAGAGCGGCGGCTCGGCATGCGTTTCTTCCAGGTACTCGAGGATGGCGAGCGACTGCGTCAGCAGCCGGCCCCCGTCTTCCAGCGCCGGCAGCAGCCCCTGCGGATTCAGCGCGCCGTAGGCCGGCAGGCGGTGCTCGCCCCGCGCCAGGTGCACGAACGCGGGCTCGTAGGCGAGGCTCTTGAGGTGCAGCGCGATGCGCACGCGAAACGCCGCCGAACTGCGGAAGTACGTATACAGCTTCACAGCGCGGGCAGCATCTTCACCTTCAATTCGCCCACGCCGTCGATGTGCGCGTGCATCTCGTCGCCCGGCTTCACCGGACCGACGCCCGCAGGCGTGCCCGAATAAATGATGTCGCCGGGCTCGAGCGTGTAGTACTCGGAGAGGTAGGCGATCTGCTCGGGGACCGACCAGATCATGTCGGCGAGGTCGGCCTTCTGGCGCTCCTTGCCGTTCACTTGCAGCCAGATCGCGCCTTTGGACAGGTGGCCGGTCTTGGCCGCCGGCACCAGGCTGCTGCAGGGCGCGGCCTCATCGAAATCCTTGCCGAAGTCCCAGGGCCGGCCGTGGTCCTTGCCCAGCTGCTGCAGGTCGCGGCGCGTCATGTCGAGGCCGACGGCGTACCCGTACACGTGCTCGGTGGCACGGCGGGCGTCGATGCGCCGACCGCCCTTGTGCAGCGCCACCACCAGTTCGGTCTCGTAGTGGTAGTTGGCGGTCTTCGGCGGGTAGTGCACGTCGCCGCCGTTGGGCACCAGGGCGTGCGCGCTCTTGATGAAAAAGAAAGGCTGCTCGCGGCCGCTGCCGCCCATTTCCTTCTGGTGCTCGGCGTAATTGCGGCCGACGCAGAAGATGCGCCGCACCGGGAAAGTGTCGCTGCTGCCGGCGATCGGCAGGGACGGCGGCGTCCAAAGCGGGATGACGTGGGACATGGTGACCTCTTTAGGCAAAAACGCGGATTCTATGCCTTGCGGCCTCGCTCCTGCGCGAGCAGTTCGCGCAGCTTGAAGCGCTGCACCTTGCCGGTGGCGGTGCGCGGCAGCGCCGCGATCGGCAGGATCCACTTGGGCTGCTTGTGGCGCGGCAACTTCTCTTCGCAGGCGCGCCCTGCGGCGGCGACCGCGGCGCCGGCGTCCGCGCCGCGCGCCGCGACAAACAGCGCCAGGCGCTCGAATCCATCGTCGTCGGTGCCAGGGACGCAGGCTGCCTCCGCCACCGCGTCCAGCCCGAGCACCGCCTCCTCCAGGTCGCCCGGCTGCACCCATTGGCCGGCCACCTTCACGAGCTCGTCGCTGCGACCCTGGTGCGCGTAGTGTCCCTGAGCATCGCGAACGAAGATGTCCTTGGTGCAGAACCAGCCGTCGCGGAACTGCTCGCGCGTCGCCTCGGGGCGATTGGCGTAGCCCGCGCTGAGCGCGGGGTGGCGCACCCACAGCACGCCGGGCACGCCAATCGCGACTTCGTTTCCGTCGTCGCCAAGCAGGCGCGCTTGCACGCCCGAAATCGGTTTGCCGCTCCTTAGTGCGCCCGCGCTGCCGGGCGGCGTCATCATGATGACGCAGAAGGTCTCCGACATCCCGTAGATGGAGAGGATCTCCCGGCCGGTGGCAGCGCGCCAGCCCTCGAACACCGACTGCGGCAATCGCTCACCCGCGGAAACGCAATGCCGCACCTTGCGGAATGGCGACAGGCGATCCGGGGACAGCGCCAGCAATCGGCGGTAGAACGTCGGCACGCTGAACACGGCTGTAGGCGCATGTCGGGCGACGATGGCCCGGATCCGGTCCACGTCCGCCCAGTCCGGGTGCAGGATCGTGGTGGCGCCGAGGGCGAGGGGGCCCAGCATGCCGGTCTCCAGCGCATAGGCGAAGAACAGCTTGGAGGTTGCGAACACCCTGTCGCCCGGCCCCAGCCCCAGCACCTCGCGCTGCGCCTGTCCCGCGGCCAGCACGTCCCGATGCGCGTGCACGATACCCTTGGGCCGCCCCGTGGTGCCCGAGGAATACAGCCAGAAAGCCGGGTCTTGCGGCTGCGCCGGATGAAATGCTGCTTGCGGCGCAGCGGCGCGCAGCGCCTGGCGCCATGCTGCGCTCGCGGCGAGCCGTTTCTCGCTTGCCAGCTGAGCGGCCAGCGGGCCGAGCACGGCGAGCAACGCGTCTTCCGCGATCAACAGGCGCGCGCCGCTGTCGACAAGGAGGTAGCGGTAGTCGTCCACGCTCAGCTTGGTATTGAGGCCGATCGCCACGGCGCCGGCGTGCACCGCGCCCAGCCAGGCGGCGACAAATTCCGGCGTGTCGCGCAGCAGGAGCAGCACGCGTTCGCCGGGCCGAACGCCCAGCGCGCGCAGCGCATTGGCGGCGCGGGCGGTTTCCGCGGCGAGCTCGGCGTAGCTGAGCGACCGCTCCGCGCAGATGAGCGCCGGCCTGCCGCCATGGCGCGCGAGTGCGTCCTTGCCCAGCAGATGATCGGCTGCGTTCATCTTCGCGGTCGGTATCGCGTCCGCCGCAGTATAGGGTGCTGCGGGCCGGGGCAAGAAAAAGGGGCGCTTGCGCGCCCCGTGAGCTAGGGGTTGAGACCTAGGAGGAGACTTCGTTACACCTGCAAGACGAAATCAGCTGTTGTATGCGGCTTCGCCATGCTCGGCGAGATCGAGGCCCTCGGATTCTGCCTCTTCCGTTACGCGCAGGCCGACGATCATGTCGACGATCTTGAGCAGGATGTAGCTCAGCACTCCGGTATAGACCAGCGTGAAGCCGACGGCGGTTGCCTGCACGATGAGCTGGGCGCCGATGCCCGCGTTCGTGCCGCCGAATCCCGTTCCACCGAGGTCCGGCGAGGCCAGGATGCCGATGCCGAGCGCGCCGACGATGCCGGACACGCAGTGCACGCCGAATACGTCGAGCGAGTCGTCGTAGCCCATCGCGCGCTTCAGGGAAGTGACGGCCCAGAACGAGGCGATGGCGGTCAGAAAGCCGAGCACGATGGCGCCCATCGGACCGGCGTTGCCGCAGGCGGGCGTGATCGCCACCAATCCGGCGATCGCCCCGGACGCTGCACCCAGCAGGCTCGGCTTGCCCTTGACGAGCCACTCGGCAAATGTCCAGCCGAGCACGGCGGCCGCGGTGGCGAGCTGGGTATTCATCATCGCCAGCGCGGCGCTGCCATTGGCGGCGACGGCGCTGCCGGCGTTGAATCCGAACCAGCCTGCCCACAGCAGTGCCGCACCGGTCAGCGTGAAGGTCAGGTTGTGCGGCGGCATCGCCACCTTGCCGAAACCCTTGCGCTTGCCCAGGACGATAGCGGCCACGAGACCGGCGATGCCCGCGTTGATATGCACCACCGTGCCGCCGGCGAAGTCGATTGCTCCCAGGGCGGCGAGCCAGCCTCCGCCCCAGACCATGTGCGCCATCGGCGCGTAGCAGACGAACAGCCACAGGCCGAGGAACCACAACACCGCGGAGAACTTCATGCGCTCGGCGAATGCGCCGACGATGAGGGCCGGTGTGATGGCCGCAAACGTGAGCTGGAACGCCGCGAACAGCAGCTCGGGGATGGTGCCCTGCAGCGTGTCCGGCGCAATGCCCTTCAGGAAGGCCTTGGAAAACCCGCCAATGATGCTGTTGCCCTCGCTGAAGGCCAGGCTGTAGCCGAACAGCGCCCACAGCACGGAAACCAGCGAAAAGGCGACGAACACATGCATCAGCACCGACAGCGCGTTCTTGGAGCGCACCATGCCGCTGTAAAACAGCGCCAGGCCGGGGACGATCATCATGATCACCAGCACGGTCGAGATCAGCATCCATGCCGTATCGCCGGTATCAAGCTTCGGCTTGGGCGCCTCGGGCTTCGGTGCTTCTGCCGGCGTGGTGGCCGCGGGTGCATCGGGAGCCGCGGCCGGCTTGTCCTGCGCCAGCACCGCGCCCGCGTAGGCGAACGACGTGGCCAGTGCAATCAGAGCGAGAAACTTCTTCATGTGCGTCTCCCTAGAGCGCCTCCGCATCGGTCTCGCCGGTGCGGATGCGGATGACTTTTTCGAGTTCGAACACGAAGATCTTGCCGTCGCCGATCTTGCCGGTGTTCGCCGCCTTCTCGATCGCCTCGATGGCGCGCTCGAGCAGGTCAGTCTTCACCGCGACGTCGATCTTCACTTTCGGCAGGAAATCGACCACGTACTCCGCGCCGCGATACAGCTCGGTGTGGCCCTTCTGGCGACCGAAGCCTTTCACCTCGGTGACCGTGATGCCCTGCACGCCGATGCCCGAGAGCGCTTCGCGCACCTCGTCGAGCTTGAACGGTTTGATGATGGCTGAGATCAGTTTCATTCCTTATCTCCTGGTGGCGGCGGGCGCGAGGCGCGTCCGCTGCGGTTTCCCTTTCTCTAGAAGGAGTTGCTGACGGAGAGCACGACCGTGCCCTTGCCGAGGTCCTTTACCTTGCCCGACGTGGCGGTAGCCATGGTGTAGAACGCATCTTCGGCATCGGTGTCGATGTAGGCCGCACCGAGTACCCAACCGTTCATGTAGTACGTAAGGCCGATCTTGTAGTCGGTGTAATCGAGGTTGCTATAGTTCTTTACCTTTTGCTGCCCGATGTGGCCGACCAGCGTGAGCTTGGGCGCGACCTCGTAGCTGGCACTAAGGTCGATGTA
>JAOTWE010000159.1 GCA_029863065.1 Betaproteobacteria bacterium | reverse complement strand
TCATCGATTAATCCGGCATCGTGTATGCGCACGTGCATATTCCGCAGGAACGGTTCGCGCAGCACGCCGCGCATCAGGTCAGCGGCGACGAACACCACGCTTACCACGCCGGCAAAAGCCTCGCGGCGCTGCGCCACGGTAGCCAGCGACGCGCCCTTGCGGTAGTAAGCGAGGCGCATCGCAAATCCCTGCCGTTGCTGCGGATCCAGCGCCAATTTGATGATGCCGGTTGCCGTAATCCGGCCCGTGTCGCGCGCGTACTCGAGCGCGGCGAGCCGCACCGGGTCGCCCGCAATATCCAGTCCGAGCGCGCCTTCGTTTCCTCTTGTCGGCTCGATATATTCCAACACCACATATTCGGCTCTTTCGCCGGGCGGCTTGACGGCGAAACCCGGATAGCCGCCGGGGTCGACGCTGGTGTCGCCGCGCACGCGCGCCTCGAAAGATGGCTTTTGCGCCGCGGTAATGCGGCGGCTGACGCTGATGGCAGCGATCCCGGGATAATGCCTTGGCACGTCTAGGCTCTCGACGTAGCGTTTGAACTGGCCGCGGCTGACCGGCTCTGCTGCATTCATTAACGCATAGACCCCGCCGAGGACATCGGCATAAGCGTCGATGCGGGATTCGATGGCGAGCCGAGCATCGTCCACCTGGCCTTCGAATCTCAGCTGCGCCTCGCGCTCGACCTGGCGCGCGACCAAAGCCGCGGCGAGGGCTGACACCACGAGGCCGAGCACGAGCACGAGGATCGAGGTGGAGGTCCGCCGGAAGATCCCTGGCAGTCTGAGCCTAATGTTCATGGACTGGCGTTTGCGGCTATTCTATCCTCTGGGTCGATGCGCCAAGTCCTTGTTCTGTCAGGCAAGGCAAGGGCCGGCACGCCGGTGCAACGCAAGGCGGCGCGTGCTGAGTGTGGCCTCTGCGACTGCATGGTGACGACGAAGCCGGGCGCGCGCTCACCGCCCGTTAGACTGCATGCCTCGATGGCACGCACCTTGGCCCGTGGAGCAAGATCGTGGCGACAGCGGCTCGCCGCGGCCCTGCTGCTGGCCATGCCGGGAGGGACGGCGGCGACCGAACCTGCGCCGCCGGAGACCAGCCTGCCGGGCATGCACGCCGAGCGTATCGATGAGTCCGTGTTTGGCGGGCACATGGTGGTGTACGAGGGCGGACGCGGCCACGCCCGTTCGGTGCTGCTCGTGCACGGCATCGGCCAGGGCGGCGCGCGCGACTGGCGCGAGACGGTCGGCTGGCTGCAGGCATCGTTTCATGTCGTCGCCGTGGACCTGCCCGGATTCGGCGCCTCCGACAAGGCCAACGCCCTGTACTCGCCGGGCAACTACGTGCGCGTGCTCAAGCACGTCGCCGATCGCTTCCTGCATCGGCCCTTCGCGCTCGTGGGGCATTCGATGGGCGCGGTGGTGTCGCTGCGCTACGCGGCGACGTACCCGCAGGAGGTCGAACGGCTCGTCGTCATCGATGCACCGGGCATCCTGCATCGCTTTTCGGTCACCAGCCAGTTTCTCGCCCACCTGGGCATGGAATTCGTGCCGCCGTGGCTCGATCCGCTGGAACAGCTGCTCACCCTCGCGCGCAGGCTCCTCGCGCCGCTCGAGCGAATGCGCTTCGAGCCGCAGGTGATCCTCGAGAGCCCGAAGCTGCGCGAGAGCCTGTTCGCGGGCGATCCCGTGAAGATCGCCGGACTCGCGGTGGTGAGCGAAAACCTGAGCGCGGTCATGCCCGGCGTGCGCGCCGAAACCCTGATCCTCTGGGGCAGCGACGATACGCTCGTGCCGCTGCGTACCGGCAGGGTGCTGGCGATGAAGCTGCCGCGCGCGCAGCTCGAGGTGATCGAGAAGGCCGGGCACACGCCGATGCTCGAAGCGCCGGAACGGTTTCGCGCCGTGCTGCAACCGTTCCTTGAAATCGGCCTGCCGCCTGCGTCACAGGCGGTGCAGGCGCCGCAGGCGAAACACGGCACGGGTGACTGCCGGAACGAGCGCCACCGCGTGTTCGAGGGCGACTACGACCTCCTGACGATCGACGGCTGCCGGCAGGTGCGCATCCGCAACGCCAAGGTGCGCGAGCTGCGCATCGTGAACTCCACGGTCGCCATCGACGACAGCCGGATCGGCGGCGGCGAGACCGGCCTGTACGCGAGCAACGCGACCGTGGTGGCGACGGGCGTGCGCATCGAGGGCGAGGTCGCGATTACCGCACTCGACAGCCGCCTCGACCTCGCGGCCGTCGACCTGGTCGGCAGCAGGGCCGCCGTGACCGCGCCGACCCGAAGCTACGTCGTGTTCTCGTTCAGCCGCGTGGCCAGCCCCAACGCGCGTGGCGATGTGCACGCCTTCTTCACTATCGGCCCGGCCAACCCGCTGTAACGTTGACATTGCCGGGAGGCATAATCGAAGCCAGACTGATTCCGAGGACCGCCCCATGCCGCAGACGCTCGCTTCCCGCACCGCCCTCGTCACCGGCGCATCGCGCGGCATCGGCAAGGCGATCGCCCTCGCGCTGGCCGAAGCCGGCGCCAACGTCGCGGTGAACTACCGCGAGCGCCAAGCCGAAGCCGAAGCAACCGTCAAGGCGATCCAGGAGCTCGGCAAAAAGGCCGCCGCTTTCCAGGCCGACGTCTCGAAGGCAGAGGCGGTCGCCCGACTGATCCGTCACGCCGAGTCCAAGCTCGGCCCGATCGACATCCTCGTCAACAACGCGGGCGTCGCCCAGCGCCGCAGCCTCGAAGAGCTCACCGAGGAAGACTTCGACCGCACGATCGCGACCAACCTGAAGTCTGCGTTCCTGTGCTCGCAGGCGGTATTTCCCGGCATGCTCGCACGCGGCTGGGGACGTATCATCAACATCTCCTCGGGCGCGGCGCGCGGCGCGGGCGTGGTCGGCGCGCATTACAATGCCTCCAAGGCGGGGATGGAGGGCCTCACGCGCGGCTATGCGGCGCGGCTGGCGAAGGACGGCGTGACGGTGAACGCGGTCGCGCCCTCGCTGATCGCGACCGAGATGATCGCCGCGCACCGCTCGGAGAACGTGGGCAGGATTCCCGTGGGGCGCCTGGGCACCGGCGAGGAAGTGGCCGCGGTGGTGGTGATGGTGGCGGCGAACGCCTACATGACCGGGCAGACAGTGCAGGTGAACGGCGGCATGCACTTCAACTGAGCGGTCAGATCATCAGGTACTTCGACTTCACTTCCTCGTTCGCTGCCAGCTCCTGCATGCTGCCTTGGAAACGGATGCGCCCCTTTTCGATCACGTAGGCGCGGTCGGAGACATCGGCGGCGAAATGCATGTTCTGCTCGGCGAACAGGATGGTGAGACCCATGCCCTTGAGATTCTTGATCTGTCGCGTCAGTTCCTGCACCACCACCGGCGCCACCCCCTCGACCGGTTCGTCGAGCAGCAGCAGCGACGGGTTGCCCATCAGGGTACGTCCGATGGTGAGCATCTGCTGCTCGCCGCCCGACAGGTAACCGCCCAGGCGCCGGTCGAGCGGCTCGATAACCGGGAACAGCTCGTACACCCGCTCAACGGTCCAGGGTGCGGCAGCGCCGCGGCCTTTCTTGACGGCGATCTCGAGGTTCTCGCGCACCGTGAGGTCTGGAAAGATCAGCCGCTCGTCCGGCACGAAACCGACGCCGAGCTGGGCGATCTCGTAGGGTTCCCGGCCAAGCAGCGATGCGCCGTTGAAACGGATCGCGCCGCCTTTTCCCTTCGCCAGGCCCATGATGGTCTTCAGGGTCGTGGTCTTGCCCGCGCCGTTGCGCCCCAGAAGGCAGACCGACTCGCCCTCGTTGATCTCCAGCGACACGTCAAACAGGATGTGGCTGGTGCCGTAGTACGTGTGGATATTGGCGAGTTCGAGGCAAGGCATCGGCATCAGGTGCGGTGTTCGCCCAAGTAGACCTTCTGCGCAGTTTCGTTGGCCCGGACCTCTTCGGGCGTGCCCTGCAGGATGATCTCGCCACGGTGCAGCAGCGTCAGCTTGCGCGCATGGTTGAACACGATGCCCATGTCGTGTTCGGTGAACAGCACGGTCAGCTTCAGCTCCTGGTTGAGCCGGTCGACCAGCTCCATGGTGGAGCGCGCCTCGTCGATCGACATGCCGGCCGTCGGCTCGTCGAGGAGCAGCAGGCGCGGCTTGCCCGCCAGCGCGATCGCCAGTTCGAGGCGCTTTTTGTCGCCCTGCGCAAGCTCCCCGGCAACCAGGTCGCGCTTGCCCTCAAGCCCGCACAGTGCCAGCATGCGTTCGGTCTCTCCGGCGCCGAGTGTGCGCGCCGAGGCAAACAGGCGAAAGGTCGCGCGCATCTGCGCCTGCACCGCCGCGCGCACGTTCTCGCTCACCGTCATGCGGCCGAAGATGCTGCTCACCTGGAAGGCGCGCGAGATACCGCGCCGCACCACCTTGTGCGGCGGCATGCCGGTGATCTCCCTGCCGGCGAACACCACCTTGCCCGCGTCAGGCCGGTGATAGCCGGTGAGCAGGTTCATGAACGTGCTCTTGCCGGCGCCGTTCGGACCGATGATCGCCGATTGTTCGCCCTCCTGCATCGCGAAGTGGATGTCGCAGGTGACGTGCACGCCGCCAAAATGCTTTTCCAGCCCGGTGACTTCCAGGATATTCTGGCTCATGGCCGCTGCTCCTTCGCCGGCGCTGCGGCCGCGGCGTCGGCGCCGGCCGCGTCCTTGCGGGCGCGTGTCGCCTGGATGCGCTTGTCGATCATGCCGAGAATGCCGCCGGGCGCGAACAGCACGATCAGCAATATGATGGTGCCGATGGTGAGCGGCCAGTACACGGTGTACATCTTCACCACTGCCTGCAGCATGGTGTAGATCACCGACCCGAGCAGCGGTCCGATGAACGAACCGGCGCCGCCGATCAGGGTCATGAATACCGCGATCCCCGATTCGCCCCAGCCGAGCAGGCCGGGATTCACGCTGCGCGAGAACGGGCCCCACAGCGCCCCCGCAATCCCGGCGAACGTGCCCGCGAGCACGAAATTGACGAGCATGTGCACCCTGACGTTGGTGCCGAGGAACCCGGCGCGGCGCTGATTGTCGCGCAGCGTGCGCAGGGCGTAGCCGAAAGGCGACTCGGTGATGCGCCACATCACCGCCGCCGCCACAGCCACGATCGCCAGCGTGAAAAAGTAGAAGTTCGTCGAGTCCTGGAAGAACGGCGGCGGCAGCAGTCCCTGGATGCCGTCGTCGCCCTTGGTGAAGGTGTACCAGGAGAACACGATGTAGAACAGCAGCTCGCCGAAAGCGAGCGTGAGGATGGCAAAGTAAATGCCGGTCAGGCGCACGCAAAAGAAACCGACCACCAGCGCCACAAGCGCCGCCACCGGCGGGCCGGCGAGGAGCGACAACAGAAATTCGGCGATGCCGATCTGCCCGTCCGCCCCCTTGAGCGCGGTGAACAGCATCGCGGTCGCGTACGCGCCCACGCCGAAGAACGCCGCATGGCCGAACGAGATCTGGCCCATGTAGCCGTACAGCAGGTTGAAACTCATTGCGAACAGCCCGAAGATCAGGACCTCGGTCCCGACGTGCGTCCAGAATTCTCCCGGCAGCCAAGGCACGCCGAGCGCAGCGGCGAGGAGGAGCAGGGTGACCGGCCCGGAGATGCCGAAGCCGGCGTACAGGCGGGACCATGGGCCTCTGGTTTTTGCAGTCATGGGTGTCAGGAACGCAGCTCGGTGCCGAACAGGCCCCAGGGCCGCACGATCAGGACCGCGATCACGATCAGGAAAATCATGGCCAGCGCGCCGTCGGGCCAGAACAGGATCGAGAACGAGTAGACGATGCCGACGATGATCGAGGCGACGAAGGTGCCCAGCATGCTGCCGAAGCCGCCGATCACCACCACCGCGAAGCATTGCACGATGATGTCAAGATCCACGCCGAGCGCCATCGGCAGGAGCGGCAGGAACACGCCGCCGGCCAGCGCAGCCAACCCGACGCCCAGGGCAAACACCGACGCGTAGATCATCGGGATACGTATGCCGAGCGCACTGACCATACTGCGGCTATACACGGCGGCGCGCACGATCTTGCCAAAGCGTGTGCGTTGCAGGAAAAGCCACAGGCCTACGGCGACCGCGAAGCCGGTGCCGATGATCACGAACTGGTAGGGATTGACCAGCGTGTCCAGCATCTCAATCGGCCGCACGCCGAGGTTGATGCGCCGGTTCTCCAGGCCCCAGATCAGCTTGATCACATCGCCCAGGATCAGCACCAGCGCAAAGGTGAGCAGCAGCTGCTCGGGCAGTTCGCGCTCGTAGGTGTGCCGGATCAGCAAACGCTCCAGCGCGAAGCCGAACAGCGACATCAGCGCCACCGCGCCGGCGATCGCCGGCAATAGCAGCCAAGGGCTGACGCCGAACTGCTGGCTGAGGAAGGTGAAAATGGAGAACGTGACGTAACCGCTCAACAGCCACAGCGTGGCGTGCGCGAAGTTGAGGATGTTCATGACGCCGAAAATCAGCGACAGTCCCGCCGAGAGCAGGAACAGCACCATCGCGCGCGACAGCCCGCTGAACAGCTGCAGGGCGTAAGGGGCGATATCCATGCGCGGCTACCGGAACAACATGGCCGGGGCGCTGGAGCGTCCCCGGCCGGGTCGTGCGTGGCGCATCAGGCGCGCTTTTTCTTCAGCTTCTCCACATCGTCGCAGCTCTGCGTCCAGACCTCATGCCCCTCGACCAGCACCATGGTCTCGGGCTTGTAGATCGGGAACGGATAATCCGGCGAATCCCACACTTCGCCGACGTAGGACGGCACATCGAGCTGGTTGCTGCAGTCGCGGAAGCTGCGCTTGCCGCGGCAGGTGTCGAGGGTCGCGCCCTTGAGCGCCTTGACGATCGCCTCGGTATTGGTCGAACCGGCCTTCTTCGTGCCCTGGTCGAGCCCGCCGAGCGCATCGTAGTACATGCAGGCCCAGTCGTCCGGGTAGCCCTCGGGGCCGAACGCGGTGCGGTCGCGCTTCATGTAGGCCTGCATGATCGGCTGGTCGAGGTGCGCGAAGAACGGACAGCGCGCGAGCCCGATGATGCCGCGCGGCAGCGTCTTCCTCTGCGCCTTGAGGTCGTTGACCGCGATCAGGCCGCCCGGGAACGGCACGCGCTTGAACAGCCCCATCTGGTTCGCCTGCTGCATGAACGTCTCGGCGTCCTTGCCGGCCACGGCGCCAAACATGAAATCGGGCCTGGCCGCCATGATCGCGGTGATATAGGAGGTGAAGTCGGTTTCACCCAGCTTGAACCACAGCTGGCGCGTTTCCTTGATGTCGGAGGCGACCTTGG
>JAOTWE010000158.1 GCA_029863065.1 Betaproteobacteria bacterium | reverse complement strand
CCGTGCTCGCGGCGGCGCTGCGCCAGGGGTATGTCCTGCCTTACGGGTGCAAGAACGGCGCCTGCGGCACCTGCAAGGGGCGAATCGTGTCGGGCGAGGTGGACTATGGCGTGCACCAGCCGAAGGCGCTGCCCGATGAGGACAAAGCGCGCGGCAAGGCGCTCTTTTGCCAGGCGAAGCCGCTTTCCGACCTGGTGATCGAGGCGCGCACCATCGGCGCTGCCCAGGGCATCGAGGTGAAGACGCTGCCCTGCCGGGTGCAGAAGCTGGAGCGCATGGCCGACGACGTCATCGCGCTGCACCTGAAGCTGCCCGCGAACGAAAAGCTCGTCTATCTCGCCGGGCAGTACCTCGAGTTCCTGCTGAAGGATGGCTCGCGCCGCAGCTTCTCGATGGCCAACCCGCCGCACGACGCCGAGCTTTTGCAGTTGCACGTGCGCCACGTGGCCGGCGGCCAGTTCACCGACCACGTCTTCGGCAAGATGAAGGAGCGCGACATCCTGCGCTTCGAGGGCCCCCTTGGCACCTTCTTCCTGCGGGAAGACTCCGCCAAGCCCATCGTGTTCGTAGCCTCCGGCACTGGCTTTGCGCCCATCAAATCGATCATCGAAGAGGCTGTGCGCAAAGGCGTCGCCCGCCCGATGACGCTGTACTGGGGCGGGCGCCGCCCCAGGGACCTCTACATGAACGCGCTCGTCGAGAGCTGGGCCGCAAAGGGCTTGCTCAAGTACGTGCCAGTAATTTCGGAGGCGCTGCCGGAGGACGGCTGGGCAGGTCGATCCGGATTTGTGCACCGCGCGGTGATGGAAGATTTCCCCGATCTTTCCGGGTACCAGGTTTACGCCTGCGGCGTGCCGGTGATGGTCGACGCGGCGCGAAAGGACTTCACCGCGTCATGCCGGCTGCCGGAGGACGAGTTCTACGCCGACAGCTTTACCACCCAGGCGGACGCGCCCCACTAGAAAGCAGAAAGGCCCGGGGCTTGCGCCACCGGGCCCTTTGGCGCTAGCGCGCCGTTACGCTATTTCGCGTAATCGTACTTGCCGTCCTTCCAGATGTAGAACACGTAACCGGGGGCGGTGACGTCGCCCTTCTTGTCAAAACCGATGGTGCCGAGCACGGTGGAGAACTTGCCTGCGCGCAGCGCCCCGGCGACGGGCTTCCACTTGGTCGACTTCGCCTGGCTGACGGCCTGCACCCATGCCTGGATCGCGCCGTAGGTGTACAGCGTGTAGCCTTCCGGCTCGTACTTCTGCGCACGGAACTTCTTCACCACCGCGGCCGCAACCGGCGCCTTGCGCGGATCCGGGCTGAAGGTCATCAGCGTGCCCTCGCCCGCGGCACCGGTGATCTTCCAGTACTCGTCGGTGACCAGCGCGTCGCCCGAAACAAGCTGCACCTTGTAGCCCTGCTCGCGCGCCTGGCGAACGATGAGGCCGGCTTCGGTGTGGTAGCCGCCGACATAGACCACGTCGACGTTCTCGCCCTTCATCTTCGACACCAGCGCCGAGTAGTCCTTCTCGCCCGCGGTGTAGGCCTCGTACATCGCTTCCTTCACGCCGCGCTTGTTCAGCTGCTTCATGGTCTCGTCGGCCAGGCCTTTGCCGTACGCGGTCTTGTCGTGGATGATCGCGACCCTCTTGCCCTTGAACTTGTCGGCCAAGTAGTTGCCGGCGACCGTGCCCTGCTGGTCGTCGCGGCCGCACACGCGGAACACGTTCGGGCCGCCCTCGTCGGTGAGCTTCGGATTGGTCGACGCGGGCGAGATCTGCAGGATGCCTTCCTCGGTGTAGACCTTCGAGGCGGGGATCGAGGAGCCCGAGCAGAAATGGCCGGCGACGAACACGACTTTTTCGCTCACGAACTGGTTTGCCACCGCCACCGCCTGCTTGGGATCGCAGGCGTCATCGCCGATTTTCAGCACGAGCTTCTTGCCCATCACGCCGCCCTTGGCGTTGATATCGGCCACTGCCATTTCCGCGCCGCGCCGCATCTGCTCGCCGAACGACGCGTACTGCCCGGTCATCGGGCCGGCGGTGGCGATCACGATCTGCGACCAGGCGGCGCTGCCGAAACTCGCCAACAGGGCGGCCATAATGAACTTCAGGGAAACGTGCGTTTTCATTGGGGTAATACCTCCTCGGATTCAAGTGGAATTACTCTAGCACAGCGATCAGCCTGCGGGCGGGGTCCGGCTGCGCCAGAAGAACGGCCCCGAGCGCTCGTACAGCCAAGGGTACTGCGAGACCATCTTGCGCGCCCGGGCCAGGCGCCAGGCCAGCAGGGCGATGGCGGCCAGGGTGGCCGTGTCGATCAGATAGGCCGGAACCGACAACAGGTGCCCGTCGAACAGCGCATAGGCGAGAAACCGGTCGGCAAAGCCGAGCAGCAGCGTGTAGCCAAGGGCATGCCAGGCCGGTTTCCAGGTTATCGCAACCGCCTGGCCGGTCATGAAGCCGGCGAAGCCCATCAGGCACACCGTCAGGCCGAAATACACCTGCAGGCTGTTGCCGAGCAACTCCTCCATCATCGCCCTCCTTCCAGGTAGGCCCGGCGCACCTCGGCGTTCGCAAGCAGCTCCTTGCCCGAGCCCGAAAGGACGATGCGACCGTTTGCCATGACATAGCCGCGGTGCGCAATGCGCAGTGCGTGGTGCGCGTTCTGTTCCACCAGGAACACGGTGACGCGATCGCGCGCGTTGATCTCGCGGATCACGCCGAAGATCTGCTTGACCAGCAGCGGCGCGAGCCCGAGCGAGGGCTCGTCGAGCAGCAGGAGCTTCGGCCGGCCCATGAGCGCGCGGGCGATGGCGAGCATCTGCTGCTCGCCGCCCGAAAGCGTCCCGCCGCGCTGCTCGCGCCGCTCGCGCAGGATCGGGTAGAGGGTGAAGACGCGCTCCAGGTCTTCATCGAAGTGCCGGGGATCGGCGCTCACCGCACCCATTTTCAGGTTCTCGACCACGCTCATGAACGAAAACAGCCGCCGGCCTTCGGGCGCCTGGGCGACGCCGCGGTGCACGATCTCGTGCGCCGGCAGCCGCGTGATGTCCTCGCCGAGGAAATCGACGCGCCCGCGCGTGGCGCGCGGATTGCCGCAGATGGTCATCAGCAGCGTCGACTTGCCCGCGCCGTTGGCGCCGATCAGGGTCACGATCTCGCCTTCGGTGACCTCCAGGTCGATGCCGTGCAGCGCCTTGATCGGCCCGTAGGCGGCGTGCAGGTCCGTGACACGAAGCACGGTCATGGCTGCGCCTCTTCCTCCGCCTCCTCCACGCCGAGGTAGGCGCGGATCACCTTGTCGTCGTTGCGCACCGCTGCGGGCGTGCCCTCGGAGATCTTGCGGCCGTAGTCGAGCACCACGACGTGGTCGGAGATCTCCATCACCACGCTCATGTCGTGCTCGATGAGCAGCAGCGTCACCCGGTGCTCGTCGCGGATGAACCTGAGCAGCTCGTTCAGCTCGGCGGATTCGCGCGCGTTGAGCCCGGCGGCCGGCTCATCGAGGCACAGCATGACGGGCTCGGTGCACATCGCACGCACGATCTCGATGCGGCGCTGCGCGCCGTAGGGAAGGTTCCCGGCGTTGGCGTCGGCGCGGTCGGTCAGCTGCACGCGATCCAGCCAGTAGCGCGCGCGATCGATCGCGCGACGCTCTGCCGCGGCATAGCCGCCCACCCCGAGCAGGGCGCCGATCGTGTAGCCCGACGCACGCATCAGTGCGTTGTGCTGGGCGATGAGCAGGTTCTCGAGCACCGACATGCCGGTAAACAGACGGATGTTCTGGAAGGTGCGCGCCACGCCCGCCTTTGCCGGGATGGCGTGGCCTTCCATGCGCTCCAGCAGGAACTCGCCGTGCCGCGGATGGCGCAGCCGCATGCAACCGGAAGTCGGCTTGTAGAAGCCGGTCAGGCAGTTGAACACGGTGGTCTTGCCGGCTCCGTTCGGGCCGATGACCGCGGTGATCTTGCTGGCAGGCGCGTCAAACGACACATCGTCGACCGCAACCAGCCCGCCGAAGCGCATCGTGAGGTGCTCAACCGACAATAGGGGTGTCATGCGTGCGGCCCCTCGTGGCGCTCCTCGGGCGGCCCGTGACCGAGGCGTACCGTCGGCTCGCGGTGCGCGAGCAGCCCACGCGGGCGCCAGGTCATGATCACGACCATCGCCACGCCGAAGGCGAGCATGCGGTACTGGTTCAAGTCGCGGAACACCTCGGGCAGTCCGATCAGCAGGATCGCGGCGAGCACCACCCCGATCTGGCTGCCCATGCCGCCCAGCACCACGATGGCGAGGATGATCGCCGACTCGAGGAACGTGAAGCTCTCCGGGCTGATGAAGCCCTGGCGCGTGGCAAAGAAGGACCCGCCGAAGCCGCCGAACATGGCGCCAATGGCGAAGGCGGTGAGCTTGGTGTTGCGCGGATGCACGCCAAGGCTGCGGCACGCGGTCTCGTCCTCGCGCAGCGCCTCCCAGGCGCGGCCGATAGGCAGTTTGCGGATGCGCAGCGTGAACAGATTCGTCACCAGCGCGAGGGCGATCGCGAGGTAATACAGGAAGATCACGCGGTCGATCGGCGCGTACTCGAGTCCGAAAAAGCTGTGGAACGAGTGCCCGCCCTCGGGCGCGTCGCGCACCATCGGCAGACCGAAAAAAGTCGGCCGCGGGATGCCCGAGAGGCCGTCCGGGCCGTTGGTGAACTTGTACCAGTTGAGCAGGATGATGCGCACGATCTCGCCGAAACCGAGCGTCACGATCGCCAGGTAGTCGCCCCGCAAGCGCAGCACGGGGAAGCCGAGCAGGATGCCGGCGAAGGCGGCCATGATCCCGGCAAACGGCAGGCACAGCCAGAAGCCGAGATCGAAGTGCAGGGCGAGCAGCGCGTAGCTGTAGGCGCCCACGGCGTAGAACGCAACGTAGCCCAGGTCCAGCAGGCCGGCCAGGCCGACAACGATGTTGAGGCCCCAGCCGAGCATGATGTAGGTGGCGACCAGGGTGGCGATGTCGAGCAGGCGCCGGTCGATCCACGGCAGGAACGGCAGCGCCACCGCCAGACCGAGCAACAGTGGCCCGACCCAGCCCGACCATCGCTGCACCTGCGCGCTCAGCCGATCCATGCGCGCTTCGCGTAATTCGGCGCTCGTTTCGCTCGCCGCGTGCCATACGAGCCAGGCCGCGCGCGCGCTGAGGATCCAGGCCGCAAGTGCGATCGTGCCGTTCAAACCGGTGCTTCTGAAGAACAGCTGCTGTTCATCGGCGCCCAGGACCAAGGCCGCGGTGAGCGCAATCGCAAACACGAGCGCGCCGACGAGCACGGGCACGGCGCGCTGTGCGCGCAGCGCCGCAATGCCGAGGCGCCCAAGGAAAGCGATCAGCGCGACGGCGACGACGTCATCGAATCGATAAGCGAGCGGCGGGCCGCCGGAGGTGTCTTGAATGCGAAACCCGAGCAATGCAATAGCGAGCAGGACGACGACGCCCGCAACCATGCCGGCGTCCTTGAGCGCGCGCGGCCAGTCGAAGGGCAGTTGCGGGACGGTGCTCGCGCGCATCAGACCTTCTCGACGTCGGGCTTGCCGAGCAATCCGGTCGGCCTGAAGATGAGCACCAGGATGAGGATCGCGAACGTCGCCACGTCCTTGTACTCGACCGAGAAGTACGCGGACCAGAACGCTTCGATCAGGCCGATCAGCAGGCCGCCGAGCATCGCGCCCGGGACCGAGCCGATGCCGCCGAGCACGGCCGCGGTGAATGCCTTGATGCCGGCGACAAAGCCGATGTAGAAGTCAATGACCCCGTAGTTGAGCAGGAACATCAGTCCGGCCACCGAGGCGAGGCATGCGCCCAGCACGAACGTCAGCGCGATCGTTCGATCGACATCGATGCCTACCAGCGCGGCCATGCCAAGGTCCTGCTGACAGGCGCGCTGCGCGCGGCCCAGCGCGGTGCGGTTGATGATCAGCGTGAAGCCGAGCATCAGGCCCACTGTGATCAGGATGATGAGCATCTGCAGGTAGCTGAAGGCCACCGCGAACTCGCCCAACTCGAAAAATCTGACCCCGCCGGTGACCACGGGCTGCATGGGCTTCACCCTCGCGCCCTGCAGCAGCTGCACGTAGTTCTGCAGGAAGATCGACATGCCGATGGCGGTGATGAGCGCGGCGAGGCGCGGCGAATGGCGCAGCGGCCGGTAGGCCACGCGCTCCAGCGCCCAGCCGTACACCGACGTGAGCAGCATGGTCGCCACCAGCACGATGAGCAGTGCGAGCGGCATCCAACCGATGCCGATCAGGCCGAGGGCAATAAAGGCGATGAAGGAGATGAAGGCGCCGATCATGAAGATCTCGCCATGCGCGAAATTGATCATGCCGATGATGCCGTACACCATCGTGTAGCCGATGGCGATCAGGCCGTAGATCATGCCGAGCGCCATCCCGTTGATGAGCTGCTGCAGGAAATAGCCCATGGATTGCCTTGTGGCCCGGTTACGCGCGCGGACGCCCTAGCCCGCTCCCCTTGCGCGACGCGAATCGCGCACGGGAATGGTTACACAAAACGGTTGCACAAAAAAGAGCGCGGCGTCGCTGCCATACGCGACCGGCTAGCCGTTCACAGCGTCCTTGCATGCCGTGCGCAGCGCCCCCAAGCTCTCGAGCGGCGGCAGGCAAGTTGCGCCGCGGCACAGCCAGGCCCTGGTCCCCGCCGATGCAGGCTTGTCGAGCGCCGGCGGCAATCCGGCGGTGCCGGCCGGGATGCCGAGCACCATGATCTGCGGCAGGTATTCGCTCGCCATCGCGCGAGACCAATCCGAAACCGCGGCCGGCGCGCCGCGCAGAATTACCGTAGCCGGCGGCCGCAGCGTTTCCTCCAACGCGATCAGCAGCATGGCGGATCCGGCGGGGTGTTCGCGCAGGGCGGGCCAAAAAAGCCGCACCGCACGTGCCGCTGCGTCGGCGTAGCGCCGCTCGCCGGTGAGGGCGGCGAGCCGGTTCAGCGCCAACGCCGCGACCCCGTTGCCCGAGGGCGTGGCCTGGTCGTGGCCGGGCTTGGGCCGGTGAATGAGGCGCTCGTGGTCGCGCGCCGTGAAGAAGAATCCGCCCGCCTCGCGGTCCTCGAACTGCTCGAGCAGCACGCCGGCGAGCGCCTGGGCAAACTCCAGGTCCTCGGCGCGGTACTCGTCCTGCACGAGTTCGATCAGCGCCGCCACGAGAAACGCATAGTCGTCCAGATAGGCGTGCAGATGCGCGCGCCCGTCCTTGTAGGCGGCGCGCAGCCGTCCCTCCCGCCACATGCGCGAGCGAAGGAACTGCAGCGCGCGCCGCGCCGACGCCACCCATTCGGGCCTGCCGAGCACGCGCCCGGCGTGCGCCATGCCGTGGATCGCGAGCGCGTTCCACGACGCGAGCAC
>JAOTWE010000156.1 GCA_029863065.1 Betaproteobacteria bacterium | reverse complement strand
CCGCGCCGCGGCAACGCTTTGCGTCCAGGTCTGCTCCGCCAGCGGGCCGCGCGCCAGCAGCTGGATGGCGGCAATGGAGCGCGCCAGCAGGTATAGGCCCGCGGTGGCGGCGATTGCCGGCACCACATTGGCCAGCGTCACCGCGAAGAACAGGCTCGCCGCGCCCACCAGCAGCAGCTCGAACGCGAGCGAAGTGCCCCACAGCGCCACGCTTGCGGGCTGCGCCCACAGCAGCATCGGCAGCGCGAAGGCGGCGGCCATTCCCAGGCCGATCGCGCCGTATCCGGCCAGCTTGCCGAGGTAGTACTGGCTGCGCGACAGGGGCAGCGCGAGCGCGAGCTCGAGCACCTTGTCATTCGCTTCCCTCACCACGCTTGCCGCGACGTGCGCCGCGAGCAGGAACGCCGCGCCGGCGCGCAGCAGCGCCGCGGCGAACGCCGCCTGGAACTCGCGGCCTTCGGTGACCGTCACCTGCGAAAGGAACGCCGCCAGCCCGAGCGCCGCGGCGAGCAGGCCGAGCGCCAGCCAGGGCAGGCCGCTGCGGCGTGCTTCGAGGAGCGCGCTGCGGGCGAGTAGGAGGGCGGGGGGCATCTATCGCGGGCCTTGGAATCTGCGTATCTTTGCCTGCGCCTCGCCAATCATGCAAGCCAACACACAGAGTACCGCCGCCGCGCGCTTGCCGCAGGCCGCCTGGGCCGCCAGCCGGCGCCACTGGCGTTTCGTGGTGATCGCCATGCTGGCGCTGCTGCACGTGGTGGCGCTGCGCGGTGTCGACGACGACGGCGCGCGCGTCCTGCTGCTGGCGCACCTGGGGCTGCTGCTGCTGTGGCAGCCGCTGCTGCGCGGCGAGCGCGCGGTCACGCTGACGCAGGCGTTGTTCATCGGTGCCTTTGCGGCGGCGATGGTCGTAATGCTCAACTGGTGGCTGCTGGCGGTCTGGTGCATGGTGCTCGGCGGGCTGGTCGGCGGCAAGGTGTTCCTGCACCAGGCGCGCTGGCAGCGACGCTTCTACCTGTTGGTGTTCGCGTATCTCCTCGCGCTGCTGGTGCTGGTCGTGCTGCCGCAGATCGCGCCGCGCAACGAGATCGACCCTGCGATCCGCGCGCTCGCGGCCTGGGGGCTGCCACTGGTGTTTGTGCTCATGGCGTTGATGCCCGCGGAAGCCGATCCGCCCGAGGCGGCACAGGTGATCGACTATTTCTACAGCGTCTTCCTGATGCTCATGCTCGGCGTGCTGATCCTCGGCAGCTTCGCCTTCATGACGCTGGGGCGCATCGGCTACCTGCAGGCGCTCATCTACATCGTGTTCGTGATCGCCGGCCTGCTGCTGGCGATCGGGCTGGCGTGGAACCCGCGCACGGGCTATGCCGGGCTGAACGTGTTCGTGTCGCGCTACCTGTTCTCGATCGGCCTGCCGATCGAGCAGTGGCTGCAGTTCCTTGCCGAGCTGTCGCACGCCGAGCCGCGCCCGGAGCGCTTCCTCGCCGCCGCGGTCGAAGCGCTCGCGCGGCAGCCTTCGGTGCAAGGAGCGGCCTGGCGCTCGGGCCCTGAGGCCGGCGAAGCCGGCTCGCGCACCGCGTACGCGGTCGAATTCGCCAATCGCGAGATCGCGCTCACCATCTACTCGCGCTACCGCACCAGCCCCGCGCTGCACGGACACTTGCGGCTGCTGGGTCAGCTGCTGGGGGAGTTCTATCTCGCCAAGCTGCGCGAGCAGGCGCTGCAGGAGGCAAGCTACATGCGGGCGGTGCACGAGACCGGCGCGCGGGTCACGCACGACGTGAAGAATCTGCTGCAGTCGCTGAACGTCCTGTGCTCGGTGGCCGCCGCCGAGGGCGGCGATTCTCCGGAAGCGCTGGCGCTGGTGCGCCGCCAGCTGCCGGCGATCACCCAGCGTCTGGCGGCGACGCTCGACAAGCTGCAGCGCCCGGTCGAGGAGAACGACAGCCGCATACCGATCGGCGAGTGGTGGCAAGCCCTGATGCGCCAATACCAGGGCCGCGGCGTGGAGTTTTCCGGCCAGCCGGCGAACGGGCACGCCGAGATTCCGCGGGCGCTGTTCGACAGCGTCGCCGACAACCTGCTGCAGAACGCGCTCGCCAAGCGCGCCGCGCAACCCGGGGTGCAGGTACGCGCCGCGCAGCCCGAAGGCGACTCGCCGGGCCTCCTGGTCTGCGACACGGGGCGTGCGGTTGCCGACGACATCGCTTCGTCACTGTTGCGCTCGCCGGTACATTCGGAAGGCGGGCTGGGGATCGGCTTGTACCAGGCCATGCGCCAGGCCGAGACCGAGGGCTACGTGCTGCGGCTCGAATCGAACCGCGACGGCGAAGTGTGCTTCGCGCTCAAGCGCGCCACCGCCTAGCCGCTATTCAGCGTCCCGCCCCGCCTGTGTCACGGCGGTCCGGCCGTCCAGTGAAGGCAGGCTGGGGACTAGGGCAATACGCCGGCGGCGATCAGCTTCGAGTAGACGACACCGACGGGCGCCCAGGCGACGATATCGTCGTAATTACCAAAGGTCGAGTCAGAACCACTCGGCGTGTGGCTCACGAATATCGCGTCGCCGTCCGTGTTCTCGGTTTCGTCCGCGCCGAACGGGCCGAGCGCGCCGTTCTTGCCCGTGGAATAGACGACAAAGACAGCAGTCTGCTGGCTTACCACGCGCGTGGTGCAGAGGGCTTGAGTGCATATGTCGAGATCGTTCGGCCGGCAGCCGACGCCGTACGCCTTCAGGTTCGCCTGCGAGGTAAAGACGCGCGTATTAGCCGGCGGGGTCGTCGTGCAGCCGGTGTTGTTTTGCGTGACCGCGTATCTAATTCGATTGCTCCACGGGTCGACGGCAAACCCGTCGTTCGCGACGGGCGCGACGCCAAGCGTGGCGGCGGGGAGGAATCCATCGTAGAAGTTCGAGCAATTGCCGTGAGGCTGCACGACAAGGGTTTCCGAACCTGCGCAAGCGCCAATAGCGCCAGTGCAAAAGCTCTCGCGGCCCTGGCTGTGGCTTGCAGCGCTGGTAAAGCGCGCGGGACAGGGCAGTCGCTTGTTGACGATGGCGAAGGCGAGCACCGCCTCGGTTGCGGCCTCCAGCCGGCGCTGAGTCTCGTTGTAATTGCGTTCTTCAATCCGCGTCGAGAGCGTTATCATAGCGCCGCCGATCAGCAGTGCCATGATGACGAACACCACCGCCAATTCCGTGAGGGTAAAGCCCCTTTGCCTCGGGCTGCGGGATGCGACTAGTTGCACAGCGTCACGCTGCCGCTCGAAGACGTGGCCTGATACGGGCACGCCGCTATGCGATCATTGAACGCGGCGTCCGCGGGCCTGGCCTCGAACTGATGATTGCCGGGGCTGCTGTTTTGCCCTTCCAGGTATTCGCCTACATTTCCGCCAGGCCAGGATTGAGAAGCAACCGCGCGCGAACCCATCAGCACCAGCACCAGGCGCTTGTCGTCGGAAGGCGAGGGCAGCCCGGTAACGCTCAGGCAATTTGTGAGAGGACCCGGGGGTGTGCACACGTCGACGCCTGAATCCGAGGTCGCCGCCCTCGCGACCGAGTAGAAAGTGTGGCGATCCCAGCCGTTGGCTAGAAACCACTGCATCCGGCCATCGGCCTGAAACGCAGCTCTAGGGTGTGGCACGGTGACGACTGCGCTGTCGCCGATGGCGAACGGCGGAAAGACGACCTGGAAGCTGACGTTCGCCTTCCCATCCGCGGCGGAAACGGAGGCCACGTAGTTCTGCACGATTACGGTCTGCGGCGCGCCGCTGTTGACTTCAATGCGTACGTCTGACGGATTGAACGATCTGAAACTGTAGCCGATCTTCGGGGCGACGATGCTGAGCGACGTGGACGTGGCGCCCCCGGCAATCTTCGTGAACGAGCAGCGCAATTCCGTGGCGCCGATCGTGCAGCCACTGGAGCTCAGTTGTGGGCCATAACCGGACGCGCTCGCGGTCGACCAATTGGTATTGCAGCTGCCCCACCCAGCATCCGCGGTCGGCGGCATGCCTTCACGGGTGTCCTTGGCCCCGCACAGATCGTTGCTGGGGGGATTGGTCGTGCTGCTGTTGAATTTGGAGGCGTTCGGGAAAAAGGACAGTTGCCAGCTTGCCAGCGACGTCGTACTGCGAAAGTCCTCCATCGCCGGCGCGACCTGCCGCTGCAGCCGCTCGGCGATCGGGCCGGCGATCGCGTCGCCCCACTCGGCGGCGGTGATGGCGATGACGCGATCGTTGGTCCACAGCGAATCGCCCGGGCTGCTGAAGATCCCGCCGGCGGTGCCGCACTCCAGGTAGTTCGCGGGATTCAGCGGCGCGGCGTTGCGCGTCGCGGCGAGCTGGTCGAGCTTGGTGCATTCCGCCGGCGGCGTGCCGGCCTGCGCGGCAGTATTGAGGGGCCGCCCGGGTGCGATGACGACCGCGACCACCGCGCTGCCGTTGACGCTCAGCTGACCCGGCGTGCCAAAATTGACCGGCGGATCGCGAAAGCCGCGCATGACGTACCAAAGTGGTTCTCCATCGCCATCGCGCAGCTGGTCGATGCCGAGCGTCTTCCACGGCAGGCGACCGACTACGAGAAGAGATGCGCTACATCCCGTGTTCGCCTCGCCCACGTTCGCCAAGGTCACTGACTCGGGGCAGGGCAACTGGCCCGGCTCGTTGGTGGTGTTCCGTGCCGCATATTGCGCCACGTACGCAAGCAGAGCATTCTTGGCCACCCTGAGCGCCTCGCCGGTCCGGATTTCCCGGCTTGCCTGCGTGTGCGCCGCCTTGCTGAGGGCACCGACCGTGAACCACGCAGTCCCAAGTATCAGGACCGTAAGCATTATGAGCAGCGCCTGTCCGCGCTGCCACCGTCCGTTAGCGTTTCGGCGTGCCATAACGCTGGATCCTTACTTCACCTTCGCCGATCACGTCCTTGACCTTGCCGTTGGCGCGATCCAGGGTCTCGCCCACGCGCAGCTCGACGCGCCGGCCTTCCTCGCCGAGGATCACGGTGACGCGGCTCGGGTCGCCGCCGCGGCGAACGCGCAGGCCCTCGGGCTGCGTGCCGTCCGGCACGGCGAAGCCGTCGACCCAGACAGTCGATTTCCCGCTCGAGCGCTTCACCTGGCCATCGACGCGCGTCGTCGGCGAAGGGGGAACGACGGCGGCTGCCGGCTTGTCGGGCAAACGCGCTTTGCGCCGCGCGTCGAGCGCCTCCCGTTGCTCCGGCGTGAAGAACAGCCGCCCCAGCTCTTGCGCGATCACCACGCGCGGCGCAAGCGCCGCGCACAGCAGAAAGACCGCTGCGGCGCGCTTCATGCCTTCGCCGCCCGGTCGAGGATGGTGATGAGATCGATATCGCACTCGGCGCGCAGGCGCGGCGAAAGTCCGGTTATCGTCACCGCCTGGCCGCTGCGCGTCACGCTACAGCTGCGAACGGCATAGTAGGCATTTCCCGATGCGCGCAAATCTTCCAGGAAGCGCAGCAGGTCGCCCTCGTGCAGCAGGGCGAGGACGACGTGCATGGTGCTGGCATAGAACTCGACGTTGGCCGGCTTGCCGGGTACGGTCTTCAGCGGCGCCTGGCGCTCGACGCGGTAACGCAGGTCGGGGAGCTCGAGCTGGGTGCGGATTCGCGCCATGGCGTCGGCCCATTCCAGCCGCTGCTCCTCGCCGAGGATGCCGATGTCCTTGAGCCGCCGGTAGATCTCGAGCTTCTCCTTGACCTCCCTTTCCTCCTCGGCGATGCGCATCAGGCGTTCCCTGGCCTGCGAGCGCTCTTCGCGCGCCGCCGCAAGTGCCCGCTCCTCGGCGACGCGCTTGCCCGTGGTCCATATGATCAGCGCCGACCCGGCTGCCAGCAGCGCAATGCACGCCAGCACGGGCAGGGCGAGCAGCCGCAATTCACGCGCCGAGAACGTCATCGCAGGCTCCGCGCCAGCACAATGGTGAAACGCTGCGCCTCGCCGGTGTCCGTGCCGGCACCAATGTCGCCGGAGAGCGTGCCTTCCGAAGTGACGTCAAACGGCAACTGCGTGCGTTGCACCTCATAGGCGGGATCGGCGCGCAGCGCGCTGGCGAATCGCTGCACCTCGGCGGTGATGGCGCGGTAGTCCGAACCCCGCATGGTGCCGACGCGGCCCGAGATTTCCAGGACCTCTAGCGGCGCGCGACTGGCGTCGCCGGCCGCCGTGCTCGCTGCAGCCGCCGCAGGCGCGGATGCCGGCGCGCGCGCGCCGCGCTCGGCCTTGGCGTCGACGCGCCACTGCAATGAGTCGATCTCGATCAGCGGAAAATCTGCAAGCACCTTCGACAGATACACGAGCGAGCGCTCCGGCGAGGCGGTCTGCCGCGCGATCTTGCCGAATTCGATCACCGTTGCGCGCAGGTTGTCGGTCGTGGTCTGCGTGACCGGAAAGGCAGAGGTGATGCGCTGGTAGTCCTGCTGCGTGGTGCGCGTCTCCGCCTGCAGGTCTGCCACTTCGGCGCGCGTGTCGACGACATCGAGCCAGCTCGCGCCGGCGTACAGCGCGCAACCGGCGAAACCAAGCGCCCCGGCAGCCAGCGCGCCGCGCCGCAATTGCCACAGGACGAAGCTGCGCCGGTCCTCGCGCCGCGCGAACTGCTCGCGCGGCGGCCGGCGCACGGCCAGGTGCAGGTAGATCTGCTCCGCGCCCATGGCCGGCGGCGCGGCCTTCACGCCGGCGCGCCGCACCGCCTCGCTCTGGTCGACGGTGAGGAACGACAGGCGCGTGTCGGAAACCAACGTCCGCTCGAACGCCGCGCGCTGCCCCGGCGGCGCGACCACGATCACCTGCACGGGCGGGCCCTCGCGCGGCAGCACGCGCAGCGTCGACAGGTACTGGGCGAGGCGCCCGGTTTCCGAACGCACGAAAGCCGCCGAGGCCTCGGGGGCCATGTCCGCCATGCGCTCCAGGCGCGCAAAGCGCAGCCTTCCCTGGTCGACGTAGCACTGGCGCAGGCCGGCGGCATTCGCGGTGACCACGAAACAGCGGCCGCCGCGCGCCCCCAGGCGCGCCGCGAGCACCGGCGCCAGCAACGGCACCGAGAACATGCCGGCCAGCCTCGCCTCGGACTCGGCAAGCGCATCGAGCCAGGGCGTGAGCCGCTGCGTGTTGGTGAACGAGGTAAGCAGCAGCCGCTCGTTTCGGCGCTCGCCGCTCACGTGGCCCAGCGTCAGTGCCGCCGCGAGCCGCGTGTCGCGGTATCGCTGCGCCAGGCGCCGCTGCACCACCAGCTCGCGGTCGGCGCCGCGCAGGTACGGGATCAGTTCCTCGTGGAAATCCTCGCCGGCGAGATCGGCCACGGCGTAAAACAGGGCCCCGCGGTGCCCGGTCAAGTACTCGCGAAAGGCGGTGACGCCCAGATCGTCGCCCGGGAACTTCGCCTCCAGCGTGAGCCTGCCGCGGGACCAGGCATACACGCAATGGTCGTCGGCGGTGAAGTAGAGCAGGCGCTTCATGTCAGAATTTCATCTTGCTGATCGTGTCGTACACCGGCCCGAGCACCGACAGCATCACCCAGCCGAGGAT
>JAOTWE010000155.1 GCA_029863065.1 Betaproteobacteria bacterium | reverse complement strand
GCGCCCCGGGGCTGGGCATCAGCGGTCCCAACATCGGCGCGGAACTGGTCAACACCGGCCAGGGCGCGGGCTTCGTGACAGGAACGCCGGTCATCAACGGCCCGGGCCTGAACAGCAATTTCCCGGCCGCGGGCCTCAATTCATTCAATGCGGGACAGATCTCCTTCATCCTGTTCAACAGTTCGCTCACGCGCTTTCTCAATCTCGAGCTCTCGGCGCTCGAAGCCGACGGCAAGGGCAAGATCATCTCCAGTCCGCGCGTGCTGACCGCGGACCAGGTAGAGGCGTTGATCGAGCAGGGCACGGAGATCCCCTACCAGCAGGCGACTTCCTCGGGCGCTACCAGTGTTTCCTTCCGCAAGGCGAATCTCGCCCTCAAGGTGAAGCCGCAGATCACGCCGGACGGCAACGTCATCATGACGCTCGACGTCACCAAGGACGCCCCGGGCGCGACCACTCCCGCGGGCGTGCAGATCAGCACCAAGCACGTCAATACTGAGGTGTTGGTCGAGAACGGCGGCACCGTGGTGATCGGCGGCATCTTCGAGCAGACCGAGCGCACTGACATTACCAGGGTGCCGTTTTTCGGCGAACTGCCGATCATCGGCCGGCTGTTCCGCAACGATTCCACGACGTCACAGAAGACCGAGCTCCTGGTGTTCGTGACGCCGCGCATCGTCAACGAGCGCGTGACGGTGCGCTGACGGATTTGCCAGGTCTCCTTCTGGGACACGCGGCCGGGCTTGCCCGGCCGTTTTTATTTGCTCCGTCCGTACAATAGGCGCATGCGCGGCGGCCGCAACGTCTTCCTGGTGGGCCTGATGGGCGCGGGCAAGACCACCGCCGGCCGCCTTCTGGCGCGCCGGCTGAAGCGCGAATTTCTCGACAGCGATCATGAGATCGAGCGCCGCTGCGGCGTGAAAGTGCCGGTGATCTTCGAGATCGAAGGCGAACCGGGATTCCGCGCGCGCGAGGCGGCGCTGATCGCCGAGCTGACCGCGCGCGAGGACGTCGTCCTGGCGACCGGCGGCGGCGCCGTGCTCGACGAGGCCAATCGCCGCCACCTTGCGACTCGCGGCACGGTAATCTACCTGCATGCGCCCCCGGCGGCATTGTTCGAACGCGTCCGGCAGGACAGGAACCGGCCGCTGCTCGCCACCGCCGATCCGCAGGCGCGGCTGCAGGAGCTGTACACGGTACGTGACCCGTTATACCGCGAGATCGCCGACATCGTCATCGACACTGGCCGGCAGAGCGTTCAGAACCTGGCGCGTCACCTGCTCGGTCGGCTGAGGGAAGAATGGAAACTGTCCGCGTAGCGCTCGAGGCGCGCTCCTACCCTGTGCACATCGGCGCCGGCGCGATCGACACCGAGGCGTTCTATCGGCCGCACCTGCGCGCCGGGCGGGTTGCCGTCGTCACCAACCCGGTCGTTGCGCCGCTGTACCTCGAGCGCGTCAAGGCGGCGCTGGCGCGCGCCGGCGCCGCGCCCGCGATCGAGATTCTGGTTGAGGATGGCGAGCAGGCGAAAAACTGGACGGCGTTGGAGCGGGTATTCGACGGATTACTGGCGGCGCGGATGGGACGCGATGGCATCCTGGTTGCGCTCGGCGGGGGCGTAGTCGGGGACCTTGCCGGATTTGCCGCGGCGGTCTACCAGCGCGGCATCCCATTCATTCAGGTACCGACGACCCTGCTCGCCCAGGTGGATTCCTCCGTTGGCGGGAAGACGGCGGTAAATCACGCGCGCGGCAAGAACATGATCGGCGCCTTCCACCAGCCCGCCGCGGTGATTGCGGACGTCGGCACGCTGGCGACGCTGCCCGAGCGCGAGCTGCGTGCCGGCATCGCTGAGGTGATCAAGCACGGCTTCGCCCTGGACGCCGCGCTCGTCGCTTGGCTGGAAGAGAACATGGCGCGGCTGCTGGCGCGCGACGCCGCTGCCTTGGTGCACGTGGTACGCCGCTCCTGTGAACTCAAGGCGCAGGTGGTGGCGGCGGATGAGCGCGAGGCCGGCACGCGTACGCTGCTCAATTTCGGCCACACATTCGGCCACGCCATCGAAGCCGGCGCCGGCTACGGCGTCTGGCTGCACGGCGAGGCGGTCGCCGCCGGCATGGTGATGGCGGCCGAACTGTCGGCGCAGGCCGGGTTACTGCCCGCGGCCGACACCGAGCGCCTGCGCCGCCTCTTACGGCAAGCGGGACTGCCGGTGGCTGGACCGGCACTGGCGCCAGAGCGCTATCTCGACCTGATGGCCGGCGACAAGAAAGCGGCCGGCGGCCGTGCCCGTTACATCGTGCTTCGGGAAATCGGGCGCGCCGCGCTTCGTGACGACCTCGACGAGCGCTGGGTGCGCGCCGCGATCGCCGCGAGCGTGGATGGGACATCGGCTGCTGCAGTGCAGTAGGCCGCTCAAGATCCGAAACCCTTGTTGGCGCAGTACTCTGGAGGTATATTTCCCAGTTCGTGCGCCGATCTTGTGCAGAGCGGCGAAACGGACAGAAACGCATTCTTAATCATAAGGTTACGCTTGGACACGCATCTGCCGCCCGGCGCGCAAGGTCTGTACGATCCGCGGCACGAGCATGACTCGTGCGGCGTGGGCTTCGTCGCCCATATCAAGGGCAAGAAGTCGCACGCGATCATCGAGCAGGGTCTCACGGTGCTGAAGAACCTCAATCACCGCGGCGCGGTGGGCTGGGACCCGAAGCTCTCGGACGGTGCGGGCGTGCTGATCCAGATCCCCGACCGCCTGCTGCGCGAGGAAATGGCGCGCCAGGGCGTAAAGCTGCCGCCGCTCGGCCAGTATGGTGTTGGCATGGTGTTCCTGCCGAGGGACCCGGCGAGCCGGCAGGCCTGCGAATACGAACTCGAGCGCGCGGTGAAGGACGAAGGGCAGGCGGTTCTCGGCTGGCGCGACGTGCCCGTGGACAGCTTCGATCTCGCCGAGCCGGCGAAGAAGCTCGAACCGGTGATCCGCCAGGTCTTCATCGGCCGCGGCCGCGGCGTCATGGTCACCGATGCGCTGGAGCGCAAGCTCTACATCATCCGCAAGAGCGCCGGCCACGCCATCCAGTCGCTGAAGCTCGCGCATGCCCGGCAGTACTACGTGCCTTCGATGTCGGCGCGCACGCTCATCTACAAGGGCATGCTGCTCGCCCACCAGGTCGGCGAGTATTACCTCGACCTCAAGGATGCGCGCTGCGAGTCGGCGCTGGCGCTCATTCACCAGCGCTTCTCCACCAACACTTTCCCGTCGTGGGATCTGGCGCACCCGTTCCGCATGATCGCCCACAATGGCGAGATCAATACTGTGCGCGGCAACGTCAACTGGATCCGGGCCCGTCAGGGCGCGATTTCCAGCCCGGTGCTCGGGGACGACCTCGACAAGATCTGGCCGCTGATCTACGACGGGCAATCCGACTCGCAATCGTTCGACAACGCCCTGGAGCTCCTGGTAATGGGCGGCTACTCCGTGGCCCACGCCATGATGATGATGATCCCCGAGGCCTGGGAAAACCACGGCCAGATGGATCCGGCGCGGCGCGCGTTCTACGAGTATCACGCGGCCATGATGGAGCCCTGGGACGGCCCCGCCTCGATCGCCTTCACCGACGGGCGCCAGATCGGCGCCACGCTGGATCGCAATGGCCTGCGTCCCTCGCGCTACATCGTCACCGACGACAACCTCGTCATCATGGGCTCGGAGTGCGGCTGCCTGCCTGTACCCGAGGAGAGAATCGTCAAGAAGTGGCGCCTGCAGCCGGGCAAGATGTTCCTCGTCGATCTGGAAAGAGGGCGCATCGTCGACGACACCGAGCTGAAGGAAGCGCTGTCCGAAGCGCGGCCCTACGCCGAATGGATCGAGCGCATCCGGGTCAAGCTCGACGAGGTGGAAACCGAGAAGACCGCGCCGCTGAAGAGCGCCGTGCCGCTGCTCGACCGGCAGCAGGCTTTCGCCTACACCCAGGAAGAGGTCAAGTTCCTGATGACGCCGATGGCGCTGAACGGCGAGGAGCCGATCGGCTCGATGGGCAACGACTCGCCGCTCGCGGTGCTTTCGCACAAGAACAAGACCCTGTATCACTACTTCAAGCAACTGTTCGCGCAGGTCACCAACCCGCCGATCGACCCGATCCGCGAGGAGCTGGTGACCTCGCTCGTGTCCTTCATCGGGCCGAAGCCGAACCTGCTCGGCATCGACGAAATGAATCCGCCATTGCGGCTCGAAGTGTCGCAGCCGGTGCTCGATTTCTACGAGATGGAGAAGATCCGGCACATCGAGCGCTACACGAACGGCAAGTTCCGCTCGCTGGAGCTCGACATCACCTATCCGGTGGCCTGGGGCAAAGACGCCATCGAGGCGCGCCTCGCGTCGCTGTGCGCGCAGGCCGAGGACGCAGTGCGCGCGGGCGCGTCGATCATCGTGGTTTCGGACCGCCTGGTGGATCGCGAGCGCGTGGCCATACCGGCACTGCTCGCGCTGTCGGCGATCCACCAGCACCTGGTCGCCAAGGGACTGCGCACCAGCGCCGGGCTGGTGGTGGAGACGGGCTCGGCGCGCGAGGTGCATCACTTTGCCCTGCTCGGCGGCTATGGCGCGGAGGCCGTGCATCCCTACCTTGCGCTGGAGACGCTGCTCGCCATGTACCCGGAAGACCCGGCCGCGGGCAGCAAGGCGATCAAGAATTTCGTCAAGGCGATCGGCAAGGGCCTGAAGAAAGTGATGTCCAAGATGGGCATTTCCACCTACATGTCCTACACCGGCGCGCAGATCTTCGAGGCGGTGGGCCTGGCGAAGTCGCTGGTGGACAGATACTTCACCGGCACGGCGTCGAATGTCGGCGGCATCGGCCTGCCCGAGGTCGCTGAGGAAGCGATCCGCATCCATCATGACGCGTTCGACGAGCGTGACCCGGTCCTGAAGGCGATGCTCGACGCGGGCGGCGAATACGCCTGGCGCGTGCGCGGCGAGGAGCACATGTGGACGCCGGACGCGATCGCCAAGCTGCAGCACGCCACGCGGCGGGAGTCTTACGCCACCTACAAGGAGTACGCGGCGATCATCAACGACCAGTCCCGGCGCCACATGACGTTCCGCGGGCTGTTCGATTTCCGCTTGGATAAGGTCAAGCCGGTGCCGCTCGAGGAAGTCGAGCCAGCATCGGAGATCGTGAAGCGATTTTCCACCGGCGCCATGTCGCTCGGCTCGATCTCGACCGAGGCGCATACCACACTCGCCGTCGCCATGAACCGCATCGGCGGCAAGTCGAATACCGGCGAGGGCGGCGAAGACCGCCGGCGCTACGCGCCGGTCAAGGTTGGCGAGTCGCTGCGCTCTCGCCTGGGCGCGGGCCGCGTGGAAAAGGACATCGAGCTGCGCGCCGGCGACGTACTCAAGTCCAAGATCAAGCAGGTGGCCTCGGGTCGCTTCGGCGTCACCGCCGAGTACCTGGCGAGCGCCGAGCAGATCCAGATCAAGATGGCGCAGGGCGCCAAGCCCGGCGAGGGCGGGCAGCTGCCCGGGCGCAAGGTCTCCGAGTACATCGCCGAGTTGCGGTATTCAACTCCGGGCGTCGAGCTGATCAGCCCGCCGCCGCACCACGACATCTACTCGATCGAGGATCTGGCGCAGCTGATCCACGACCTGAAGAACGCCAATCCCGAGGCTTCGATCTCGGTCAAGCTCGTGTCGGAAGTGGGCGTGGGCACCGTGGCGGCGGGCGTATCCAAGGCGAAATCGGACCATGTCACGATCTCGGGGCACGACGGCGGTACGGGTGCGTCGCCGTGGAGTTCGATCAAGCATGCCGGCACGCCGTGGGAGCTGGGTCTGGCGGAAACGCAGCAGACGCTGGTGCTGAACCGCCTGCGCGGCAGGATCGCGGTGCAGGTCGATGGGCAGATCAAGACCGGGCGCGACGTGGTGATCGGCGCCATGCTCGGCGCCGACGAGTTCGGCTTTGCCACCGCTCCGCTGGTGGTGAGCGGCTGCATCATGATGAGGAAATGCCATCTCAACACCTGCCCGGTCGGCGTCGCCACGCAGGACCCGGTTCTCAGGCGCAAGTTCTCGGGCAAACCCGAGTATGTGATCAATTACATGTTCTATGTCGCCGAAGAGGCGCGCGAGTTGATGGCGAGCCTCGGCGTGCGCAAGTTCGAAGAGCTGATCGGGCGCGCCGACCTGCTCGAAACGAAGAAGTGCATCGAGCACTGGAAGGCGAAAGGGCTCGACTTCTCGCGCATTTTCCAGATGCCGAAGATGCCGTCGCGGGTGGCGGTTCATCACTGCGAAGAGCAGGATCACGGGCTGGACAACGCGCTCGACAACCGCCTCATCGAACTCGCGCAACCGGCGCTGGAGCGCGGCGAGAAGGTGTCGATCGACATGCCGATCCGCAACATCAACCGCACGGTCGGCACGATGCTTTCGCACGAGGTGGCGAAACGCTACGGCCACGAGGGTCTTGCCGAAGACACGATCCGCGTGCGCTTCGCCGGCTCGGCGGGGCAGAGCTTCGGCGCGTTCCTGGCGCGCGGCGTGACGCTCGATCTGATCGGTGACACCAACGACTACTGCGGCAAGGGGCTCTCGGGCGGGCGCATCAGCGTCCAGCCCTCGCCGAAATTCCGCGGCGAGCCGACCGAGAACATCATCACCGGCAACGTGGTGCTCTATGGCGCGATCGCGGGTGAAGCCTATTTCCGCGGTGTCGCCGGCGAGCGCTTCGCGGTCAGGAATTCGGGCGCCAGCGCGGTGGTGGAAGGCGTGGGCGACCACGGCTGCGAGTACATGACGGGCGGCACGGTGGCAGTGCTCGGCCTGACGGGGCGCAATTTCGCCGCGGGCATGTCGGGCGGCATTGCCTATGTGCTCGATGTGGACGGCGGATTCGTGCCGCGCTGCAATCCTGCGATGGTCGACCTGGAGGCCGTGCTTGCCGACGCGGAGCAGCAGGCGAAGGGTGGGCGCGAGTTGTGGCATCTCGGTCAAACCGACGAGGCGAGCCTGCGGCGCCTGATCGAGGCCCATGTCCAGCACACCGGCAGCAAGCACGCGAAGCAGATCCTCGAGCAATGGGCGACGTACCGGCAGCGCTTCGTCAAGGTGTTCCCCAAGGAGTACCGGCGCGCGCTCGGCGAGCTCGCCGCGGCGCAGAAGAAAGCGGCGGCCTAGATGGGCAAGATCACCGGCTTCCTGGAGTACCAGAGACTCCAGGAGGCAGCCGAGGACAAGGACGCGCGCAAGAAGCACTACCACGAATTCGTCCTGCACCTCTCCGACGAGGAAGCGAAGATCCAGGGCGCGCGCTGCATGGATTGCGGCACGCCGTTCTGCATGTCGGGATGCCCGGTGAACAACATCATCCCGGACTGGAACGACCTCGTGTACCGCGGCGACTGGCAGCGCGCCATCGAGACGCTGCATTCGACCAACAACTTTCCGGAATTCACGGGCCGCATCTGCCCCGCGCCCTGCGAAGAGGCCTGCGTGCTGCGCATCAACGCCGACCCGGTCGGCATCAAGTCGATCGAGCACGCC
>JAOTWE010000154.1 GCA_029863065.1 Betaproteobacteria bacterium | reverse complement strand
GTCCTGGTCGCCGCAGATAACCAGCATCGGCGTCTTGATTTCCTTCAGGCGCGTCGTCAGGTTGATCTTCGGAATGGCGTGGCAGCAGCCGGCATAACCCGCGGCCGGGGTCGAGGCGATGAGCTTCGCGATCGCCGCCACCGGCTCAGGATGCGACTTGCGGAACGGCTCGGTAAACCAGCGCTCGAGCGTCGGCTGGACGAGCGGCGCCATGCCCTTTTCTTCCGCGATCTTGATGCGATCCTGCCAAAGCGGCCCGACCTCCGCGGGAAAGCGGCTCGTGGTGTCGGCGAGCATCAGGGTCTTAAGTACGCCCGGGTACTTCAAGGCGAACGTCTGGCCGATCATGCCGCCCATGGAAAGCCCGCAGAAGTGCGGGTTTTTCACGCCGAGCGAATCGAGCAGTGCCTTGAGGTCGTCTGCCAGCATCTCCAGCGTGTAGGCGCCCTTCGGCGCCTCGCTCGCGCCATGCCCGCGTGTGTCGTAGGCGAGGACGCGGTAGCTTCCTTTCAGCGCCGCGATCTGCGGATCCCACATGCGCACGCTGCAGGCGAGCGAGTGGCTGAGCACCAGCCAGGGGGCGCCCTCCTTGCCGTGGATTTCGTAGTTCGTCTCGATGCCGTTCGTTTTCGCTTTCATGCGCTCCCCACGATGAGTGGAATCAACATTTCGTCTTCGCTCGCGCCGCCGTGATGCCCCAGGTGGCGGTGGCGCTGCTCGCCGGGCGTCCAGTCCTTGACCGTCGTACGACCGTGCATCAGCAGTGCTACGTCGCCGATCCGCTCGGCGATGCGCGGATGTGCGTCGCCGCCGCCGAACCAGCCCTCCTCGGCCAGCTCCGCGCTGGCGCACACCCGTGCGCGCTCGCCGAGCCAGTCGCGTGCGCGATCCATGAACTCCGGAACACGCCCCTCCTGCACGTGGCAGAAGGCGATGCGGCTCTCGCCGCACAGAGGATAGCGCACGAGCGCGCAAAGGCCCGGCGAATGCGCAAAATCGAGCGCGTCGGCGCCCACGCTGTCGATGAAACCGTGGTCGGCGGTCACCACCAGCGCCGTATCGGTGCCCGCGAGCCCCGCCAGCAGTTCGCCGAAGGCGGTGTCCACCGCCTGGAATTGCGCGCGGGTCTCCGCGCTCGTGCTGCCGAAGTGGTGCGACAGCGCGTCGAATTCGGACCAGTACGCGTAGATGAACTTGGGCTCGGACGACGACTTCACCGCGGCGACGGCCTGCTCGACCAGCCCTTCAAGCTTGTCGTAGGCGCGCCGCTCGGCGCGGCCGCAGTGGTGCAGGCTGTAGGTCGAATCGGCGATGGCGCGCTGGGACACCACGATCGAGCGGTGCCCTAGCCCGTCGAACAGTGAACCGGCGCGGTACACGCGCTCGGGCGGCAGCCCGAGCGGCGAGTGCTCGCCGCGCCGCTGAAACGGAAGCGGCAGGCCCACGCAGCCCGCCTCGCCGAAGAGCGTGAACCAGCCCGTGAGCCCGTGCTCTAACGGCGACCAGCCGGTGTAGGACGTGGTGATCGCGCTTGCCGTCGTCGTCGGGAACACCGAGGTGAGGGCGCCTCTGCGTCGCGCGAGCAGCGCGCTACCCGCACCCTCGCGGCAAAGATACCGGTCGCCGAGCCCATCGACGATGAAGAGCACGATATTGCGCGCGGCCGCGAGATCGCGCGCCGGCAGCGCCGCGAGCGGCGCATGGCGCGGCGCGCCGCCGCAGGCCTCGACGATCGAGGCGATGAGATTGACGAACCCGCCGCCCGTGTAATCCGGCCGCACCATCGGTGCGGATTCTAGCGGCTCAGTGCAGGTGCAGGGAGTTGGTGAGCAGCGCCTCGTAGCTGCAGAGGAAGTCGTCCACCGCTTCCTCGCCGGGGTCGGCCGAGCACAGCTGCGCCATGTTGGAGCGGAAGCGCGCCGCCACCGGGCCCTCGAGGAAGCCGCTGCGCCGCGCCTGCTTGTCGACGAGCTCGATGCCGCTGCTGCCGCCGAATTCGGCCACGCAGTAGTTGTCGCTGTCGTAGAGGATATTGAGCGCGCCCATGCCCCCATTTAACGCCTTTGCGGGCCGAAAGTTGACCCCACCGCGTGATAAACTGCACGTCCCAATTGTGAGGTTTCGTCCCATGCGGCTCGAAGTCCACGTCCACGCCGACATCCCCATCCTCGAAGGGGTCTCCCGCAAGCAGATCGAGCAGGCGCTCGCGCCCTGGCTCGAGTACCTCGATGCCGAGGCGCTCGCCGACTTGAAGAGCCTGGAAGCCGACGAGCCGGGCGTGCGCTTCGACGAGAAGGAGCTGTTGTTGCTCGTGTGCTGGACCGGCGAGATCGGTCGCAGCTTCTACGCCGCGCTCGATGCCTCGCTCGAAAACCTCGGGCCGTACTGCTATGAAGCGGCCGAAGTGGACCTCACCCTGTACCAGGAAAACGGCGACCAGGAAGCGAAGCTGCTGTTCGTCGGCCCGACGGCGCAGTCGATCCACGAGGCGCAGCGCCGCTGCATGATCGAGGACCTGAGCGCGCTCCTCGAGCGCCAGTTCGACAAGGAGAAGAGCGCCGAGGTGGCGACGCTCGTCAACCAGCTGTTCGATCGCGACTGGAAGGAAAAGTCCTCCGGCGTGAAGCCGCACCCCGAGCGCGCCTTCGAGTACGTGACGCGCCCGTCCAGGAAGAACCTGCACTAAGTCCCGGGTGGCTGGGCCGAAGTATCCCGGATTCGACACGCTCGCGCTGCACGCCGGGCAGTCGCCGGACCCGGCGACCGGCGCCCGAGCGGTGCCGATCTACGCCACTACCTCGTACGTCTTTCGCGACAGCGAGCACGCAGCCTCGCTCTTCAACATGGAGCGCCCGGGCCACGTCTACTCGCGCATCTCCAATCCCACGGTGGCGGTGCTGGAGGAGCGGATGGCGGCGCTCGAAGGCGGCGTCGGCGCCATCGCCACGGCCTCGGGCCAGGCGGCGCTGCACCTCGCGGTGGCGACGCTCATGGACGCCGGCAGCCACATCGTCGCCTCGAACTCGCTCTACGGCGGCTCGCACAACCTGCTCGGCTATACGCTGAAGCGCTTCGGCATCGAGACGACGTTCGTCGCCCCGGGCACGCCGGAGAACTTCCGCAAGGCGATCCGGCCGAATACGAGACTTCTGTTCGGCGAGACGCTCGGCAACCCGGGACTCGAAGTGCTCGACATCCCGGCGGTATCGAACCTGGCGCACGAGGCGGGGCTGCCGCTCCTGATCGATGCCACATTTACCACGCCGTACCTCATGCAGCCGTTCGCGCACGGCGCCGACCTGCTGTATCACTCGGCGACCAAGTTCCTCGGCGGCCACGGCGTGGCAATCGGCGGCGTGCTGGTCGACTCAGGCCGCTTCGACTGGGAGAAAAGCGGCAAATTCCCGCAGCTCACCGCGCCCTACGCGGGTTTTCACAACATGGATTTCGAGGAGGAATCGGGCACACGCGCGTTTCTGTTGCGCGCGCGGCGCGAGGGCCTCAGGGACTTCGGCGCGTGCATGGCGCCGATGACGGCGTTCCACATCCTGCAGGGCATCGAGACGCTGCACCTGCGCATGCCGCGCCACGTAGAGAACACGCGCAAGATCGTCGGTTTCCTCGCCGCGCACGCCGCGGTGACGCAGGTGCTGTATCCGGAGCTGCCCGGGCACCCGGACCACGCGCTGGCGAAGAAACTGCTGCCGAAAGGCTGCGGCGCGGTCTTCTCCTTTGACCTGAAGGGTGGTCGCGAGGCGGGCAAGCGCTTCATCGAGTCGCTGCGCGTCTTCTCACATCTCGCCAATGTCGGCGACGCAAAATCGCTCGTCATCCACCCGGCGAGCACTACGCACTACCGCATGTCGGATGACGATTTGAAGAAGGCGGGCATCGGTCCGGGCACCGTGCGCCTGTCGGTCGGGCTCGAAGACGCGGCAGACCTGGTCGAGGACCTGGCGCGCGGCCTGCGGGCCGCCCAAAAGTGAATCTCACGGTCGACGGCGGTCAGGCCTTCGCCTACACGGCGGCGCATGCGCTCGACCCGGCGAAGCCGACGGTGGTGTTCGCGCACGGCGCCGGGCTCGACCATTCGTGGTTCGGGCTGCAGAGCCGGTACTTCGGCTACCACGGGCGCAACGCCCTGGCGCTGGATTTTCCCGGGCACGGCCGCTCGCCGGGCCCGCCGCTGGCGACGATTCCTGAAATGGCCGACTGGCTGCTGCGGCTGCTCGATGCGGCGAAGCTCGACAAGGCGAGCGTGGCGGGCCATTCCATGGGCGCGCTCGTCGCGCTCGAGTGCGCCGCGCGGCATGCGCAGCGCATCGAGCGCATCGCGCTTCTGGGCGTCGCCTATCCGATGAAGGTGTCGGCGGCCTTCCTCGAGGCTGCGCAGGAAAACCGCCAGGACGCGTACGACATGGAGACGATCTGGGGCCACGCGCCGCAGGTGCCGCTCGGCGGCAATCCGAATCCGGGCATGTGGATGTACGGCGACACGCTGGCGCGCCTCGCGCGCCTCGCGCCGGGCGTCCTCTACAGCGATCTGACGGCCTGCAACGAGTACGCGGGCGGCGAAGCGGCGGCGGCGAAAGTGAAATGCCCGGTGCTTTTCGTCCTCGGGCAGCGCGACCAGATGACCGCGGCGAAGGCCGGGCTCGCGTTCGCCAGGACCCTGCCGGGCGCGCAGGTCGTGCAGATCGCCCCGTCCGGGCACTCGCTCATGGCCGAGGCGCCCGACGCGGTGCTCGACGCGCTCGCCGCCTTCCTCGCCTAGCTCTCCCACCGTCCCGCGCGCACGGCGGCGATGATGAGTCCGCCGAACAGCACGATGCCGCCGGCGATCACCGCGAACACAGCGGCGAGCGGACCGTCCAGCGCCACCACCAGCGCGCCCGCCGCCAGCACGAAGACGAGCCGCACCGTGCCGGCGAGCACCGGCAGCAGCATGCGGCCGGCGCCCTGCGAGGCGAAGTACAGCGCCATGCCGGCGCCGAACAGCACGTAGAACGGCGCCACGATTCGCAGGTACTGGCTGCCGGTGGCGAGCACCGCGGCGTCGTCGCTGAAGATGCGGATCCAGGCGCCCGGGAACACGGCGACGGCGAACCCGATGGCGAGCGAGATGCCGGCGGCGACCGCCGTGCCGGTCCAGGCGATGCGCTTGGCGTGCGCGCCGCGCCCGGCGCCGACGTTGGTGCCCACCATGACGACCAGCGCCTGGCCGATGGCGAAGACGAGCGGTATTTGCAGGAGCTCGAGGCGTACGCCCACGCCGTAGCCGGCGAGCGCCGCGGTGCCGAAGCTGCCGACGAATCCCGTTAGGACCACCGCCGTGAGCACCGTCTGCAGGGCGCCGAGCGACGACGCCGCGCCCACGCGCAGGATCTCGCGGAACACGCGCCATTCGAGGTGCCAGTGGGCGCGCTGCGGGCGCAGGCCGCCGCGCCAGACGCTTGCGCCCATGATCAGGCTGGCGACCAGGAACGCGGTGACGTAGGCGAGGGCGGCGCCGGCGATGCCCAGGCGCGGCAACGGTCCCCAGCCGAGCGTGAGCGCGCCCGAGAGCGGAATCTGCACCAGGGCGGCCGCGGCGAGGGCGACGGCGGGCGCCAGCGTATTGCCGCTGCCGCGCAACACGCTCGCCAGCGTGTTGGCGAGCCATACGGCGACCGCGCCGGCAAACAGCACGTGCGAGTACTCGAGAGCCTGCGCGAGCGCCGCGCCCTCGCCGCCGAGCAGCCCGTAGAGCGCGTCGCCGAAGCCAAGCAGCAGCAGCGTGAAGGCGAGCCCGCCGCCCAGCGCGATGACCAGCGCGTGCGCGACGATGCACTTCGCCGCATCCTCGCGTCCCGCGCCGAGCGCGCGTGCCAGCGCCGAGGACACGCCGCCGCCCATGGCGCCGGCGGAGAGCATCTGCAGCAGCATGACGAGCGGGAAGACCAGCGCCAGGCCGGCGAGCGCCGCGGTGCCCAGGCGCCCAACGAAGTAGGTGTCGGCAATCGACACCGCGGTCTGGAACAGCGCGAGCAGCGCGCCCGGCGCGGCGAGGCGCGCGAGCGTGGGCAGGATCCGGCCCTCGAGGAGGCGCTGCGCGCGCGCGGTGCTCACGCGGCGAGCGTAACGTATGATTCCGGCCCATGCTCGGCACGTTCACCCTGCTGCTCGTCTACCAGTTGATCGGCGAAGTCCTGGTGCGCTCCACCGGGCTGCCGGTGCCGGGACCCGTGGTCGGCATGCTGCTTCTGTTCGTGACGCTCGCGGCACGCGGTTCGGCGCCGACGTGGCTGCGCGACACCTGCCAGGGGCTGCTTTCGCACCTGTCGCTGCTTTTCGTGCCGGCCGGGGTGGGCGTGCTGGTGCACTTCAAGCGCCTGGGCGCCGAATGGCTGCCGATCTCCGTGGCGCTGGTGGCGAGCACCGTGATCACCATCGGCGTCACCGCGCTCGTCATGCGGGCCTTGCAGAAATGAGCGGCAAGTTCTCCGAAATCTGGGTCTACCTTGCGGCCTCGCCGCTCCTCGGGCTGACGGTGACGCTCCTTGCCTACCAGGGCGCGTTCTGGATCTACCGCAAGGCCAACATGAACCCGCTCGCCAACCCGGTGGCGATCTCGGTGGCGGCGCTGGTGGCGCTGCTGTGGTTCACCGATACGCCCTACCCGGTGTATTTCGAAGGCGCGCAGTTCGTGCACTTCCTGCTCGGCCCTGCGGTGGTGGCGCTCGCCGTGCCGCTGTACGCGAACCTGGAGATGCTGAAGAAGAACCTGCTGCCGCTCGGCGGCGCGCTGCTTGCCGGCTCGCTCATCGCTCCGATTTCGGCGGTAGGCATCGGTTGGGCGCTCGGGGCGAGCCGCGAAACGCTGCTCTCGCTTGCGCCGAAATCGGTCACCGCGCCGATCGCCATGGGCATCGCCGAAAAGCTCGGCGGCCTGCCCTCGCTCACCGCGGTGCTGGTGGTGAGCACCGGCATCCTCGGCGCGGTGCTGGCGCGCGGCACGCTGAACCTGCTGCGCATCGACGACCACGCGGTACGCGGCTTCGCCGTGGGCGTGGCGGCGCACGGCATCGGCACCGCGCGCGCCTTCCAGGTGTCGGAGACCATGGGCGCCTTCGCCGGCCTCGCCATGGGGCTGAGCGGCCTGCTTACGGCGTTTCTTTTCCCGCTGCTCCTGCGGCTCTGGGGAGGCTGAGCGCGGCCAGCGCGCCGGCCAGCACGCCGAGCGCATCGGCCGCCATGTCGGCGAGCTCGAAGCTGCGATAGCCGGTTGCGCGCTGCGCGAATTCGAGCGCCACGCCCAGCGCGACGCAGAAAAGCGCCCAGCCGATGCGCGCCCGCGCGCTCCTGTAGAGCACGCCGAACCAGAACATGAGCACGCCGTAAGCGAGGAAGTGCTCCAGCTTATCGCTGCCCTCGATGTCGACATGAGGTGGCGAAGGCGTGAGCGAGAGCCAGACGATGACGGCGACGTACAGCCAGCCGAGCGCGAGGGCCGCGATGCGCATCAGAAGAGCTTCATCTGCCCTGCGGGCGAGGGTCGCACGAACCTCGTGCAGTCGAGCTCGGGCGTGCGGCGGCCGCCGCCGTGGCCATTGAGGCC
>JAOTWE010000153.1 GCA_029863065.1 Betaproteobacteria bacterium | reverse complement strand
CTGCGACTTCGGCCCGGAACTGGCGCAGGCCGTGTCGAATGGCCGGCGCGAGGAGTTCGCGCGTTTTGCCGCCTTCGCCGACCCGAAGGCGCGCGCCGCAATCCCGGACCCGGGTAGCGCCGACACCTTCGCGCGTTCGAAGCTGGACTGGCCGTGCCGCGCTCGCACGCCGCACCGCGAGCGCCTGGCGCTGGTGCGCGAGCTGCTGCGCCTGCGCCGTGAGCACCTGGTGCCGAGATTTGCCGGCCTGCGCAAGGGCGGACGCTACGCGGTGCGCGACGGCGTGCTGCGCGTGAGCTGGACGCTCGGCGATCGGTCGACGCTGCACCTCGCGACCGACGCCGGCACCGGGCCCGGCGTCGTCACGGTGTCGCTGCCGGGCACGCCGATCTACCAGGACAGCGCCGTACGCTACACGCTCGAAGCGGCTCGTGACTGACGCGCGCGCATCGCTCGAGCGCCTCGCCGCGCACTATGGCATCGCGGCGGGATTTCACGACATCTGGGGCAAGCCGCACGCCGCAGCCGACGCGACGCTGCAGGCGCTACTCGCCGAGTTCGGCGTCGATGCGCTCGCCGCGCAGGCTTTGGATGCTGCCGAGCACGTGCCGCTGCCGCCGGTCGCGGCCATCGCCGCTCAGTCAGGGCAGTGGTCGATCACGCTGGGTATCGCCGGCGGCGCGCAGCGCCTGCGCTGGATTCTGATCGAGGAAAGCGGCTCGCGCCACGAAGGCGAAGCGCAGTGCGCGCCACCCTCGTTCCGGCTCGAACTGCCGCTGTCGCTGCCCGCGGGCTATCACCGCCTGAGCGTCGCAGGTCTGCCCGGCGAAACGCTGGTGATCGCCGCGCCGCCGCGCTGCTACCGGCCGCCGGCGCTCGCCGACGGCGGGCGCGTCTGGGGCCCGGCAGTCCAGCTCTACGCGCTGCGCTCGGAGCGCAACTGGGGGATCGGCGATTTCGGCGACCTGGCGAAGCTGGTCGAGCTCGCCGCCGAGCGCGGCGCGGGCATCATCGGCCTGAACCCGCTGCACGCGCTCTTTCCGCACAACCCCGCCCACGCCAGCCCCTACAGCCCCTCGTCGCGCCTGCAACTGAACGTCCTCTACCTCGACGTCGAGGCGATCGAGGAGTTCCGCGAGTGCGAGGCGGCGCAGCGCCGCGTACGCTCGGCCGAATTCCAGGCCCGCCTCGGGCAGCTGCGCGAGGTGCCGCTGGTCGACTACCCCGCGGTGGCCGCGGCGAAGTTCGAGATCCTGGAGCTGCTCTACGCGCACTTCCGCAAGCACCACCTGGGCAAGGCCGACGGCCGCGGCGCGGCGTTCCGCGCGTTCCAGGAAAAGAGCGGGCGCGCGCTGCGCCTGCACGCGACCTATGAAGCGCTGCAGGCGCATTTTCACGCGCAGGCGGCCCAAACATGGGGCTGGCCGGTCTGGCCGGAGGCCTACCGCAATCACGATTCGGCCGAGGTAGCGCGCTTTGCCGAAGAGCGGCTCGAGCGCATCGAGTACTACGAGTACCTGCAGTGGCAGGCCGAGCACCAGCTGGCGCAGGTGAGCGAGCGCTGCCGCGCGCGCGGCCTCGCGGTGGGCCTGTATCTCGACCTCGCGGTGTCGGTCGACCGTGCCGGCTCCGATACCTGGACCCAGCAGGAGTGCTACGCGCTCGGCGCAAGCGTTGGCGCGCCGCCCGACGAGTTCAACCCCAACGGCCAGAACTGGGGGCTGCCGCCGCTCAGGCCCGACCGCCTGCGCGCGCAGGGCTACCGACTGTTCATCGAGATGCTGCGCGAGAACATGCGCGATGCGGGCGCGCTGCGCATCGACCATGTGATGGGGCTGATGCGCCTGTTCTGGATCCCGCCCGGCAAGACCGCGGCCGACGGCACTTACGTGGATTACGCGCTCGACGAGATGATGGCGATCGTCGCGCTGGAGAGCGAGCGCCAGCGCTGCATGGTGATCGGCGAGGATCTCGGCACGGTGGCCGACGAGATGCGCGCCGTGCTCGCGCGCTACGAGGTGCTGTCCTACCGGCTGCTGTACTTCGAGCGCGGCGAAGGCGGCGTGTTCAAGCCGAGCGCCGAGTACCCGCGCGATGCCTTGGTGGCCGTGAGCACGCACGACCTGGCGACGCTCGCCGGCTGGTGGATCGGGCGCGACCTTCGCCTGCGGCTCGAGCTCAGCCTGTTCCCGAATCAGGGTGTGTACGAGAAGCAGCTCATCGATCGCGCGCAGGAGCGCGTGCGCCTGATGCTGGCGTTGCAGCACGCGGGGCTGCTGCCGCCGGACCTCTCGCCCGACGTCACCGGCTCGCAGACCCTCACGCCAGCGCTCGCAGAGGCGGTGCACGCCTTCGTCGCCGCGGCCCCATCGCGCGTCATGATGGTGCAGCTCGAGGACGTGATCGGCGCCACTGAGCAGGTCAACATGCCCGGCACCACCGAGGAGCACCCGAACTGGAAGAGGAAGCTCCCCGAGACGCTCGAGCAGCTCGCCGGCGGCGAGCGCCTGCGATCCCTGGCCGCGACGCTGGCGAAGCTCCGGCCGCACCCGGTGCTGCGCGCGGCGGCGTCTCCCGCCGCGGAAGCGCAGGTACCGCGCGCCACCTACCGGCTGCAGTTCAACAAGGATTTCACCTTCGATGACGCGGTGAAAATCCTGCCCTACCTCGCGCGGCTCGGAATCAGCCACGTGTATTGCTCGCCCATTCTGCGCGCGCGCCCCGGCAGCATGCACGGCTATGACATCGTCGCGCACGACCAGATCAATCCCGAGCTCGGCGGTGCCGCCGGCTTCGAGCGCTTCAGCGCAGCGCTCCGCGAGCACGGCATGGGGCAGCTGCTCGACATGGTGCCCAATCACATGGGGGTGCTCGGCGCCGACAACGCCTGGTGGATGGACGTGCTCGAGAACGGACCGGCCTCGGCTTACGCGCAGTACTTCGACATCGACTGGCATCCGGTCAACGCCGACCTCGAGGGCAAGGTGCTGGTGCCGGCGCTCGGCGACCATTACGGCAACGTGCTGGCGAGCGGCGAGCTCACGCTCGCCTTCGAGCGCGAAGCCGGCGCCTTTGCGCTGCGCTACCACGAGCACCGCTTCCCGCTCGATCCGCGTAGCAGCCCGCTGCTGCTGAATCGCGCCGAGGCGCTGCTGCCCGAGGGCGAGGCGCGCGCCGCGCTCTCCAGCCTCGGCGCCGCCTTCGGCCACCTGCCGGCGCGCGAAGCGACTGATGCCGCCGCGCTCGCCGAGCGCACGCGCGACAAGGAAATCCACAAGGGACGCCTGGCGCGCCTGGCCGGACGCGATGCCGCGGTGGCGACCGCGATCGACGCGGCAGTCGCCGAAATCAACGCCCCCGGCCCGCATGACGCGCTGCACGCGCTGATCGAAACGCAGGCCTACCGCCTCTCCTACTGGCGCGTCGCCACCGACGAGATCAACTACCGGCGCTTCTTCGACATCAACGATCTCGCGGCGCTGCGCATGGAAAGCGAGCAGGTGTTCGAGGCCACGCACGCCTTCGTCCTCGAGCTCGCGGCCAAGGGCGTGGTCGACGGCCTGCGCATCGACCATCCCGACGGCCTGTACGACCCGGCGCAGTACTTCCGCCGCCTGCAGGAAGGCTACGCGCGGCGCGCCGGCATCCCGCCGGCGGAGCGCGACCCGAAGGGCCGCCCGCCCCGGCCGCTGTACGTAGCGGTGGAGAAGATCGTCGCGCCGCACGAGAACGTGCCGGAGACCTGGCACGTGCACGGCACGACGGGCTATCGCTTCGCCATGGTGGTGAACGGCGTGCTGGTCGACAGCACCGCGCAAAGCAAGTTCGACCGCATCTGGCATGCCTTCACGCGCGAGGACGAGAGTTTCGAGGAGCTCGCCTACCTCGGCAAGCGCGCCATCATGAGGAGCGCGCTCGCCTCCGAGCTCACCGTGCTCTCGACCGAGCTCTTGCGCATTGCGCGCGCCGACCGGCGCACGCGCGACTACACCTTCAACACCTTGCGCCAGGCGATCGCCGAGGTCGCCGCCTGCATGCCGGTGTACCGCACCTACATCATCGATACGCCTTCCGAGCAGGACCTGCGCTACGTCAATTGGGCGGTGGCGCACGCCCGGCGCCGCAGCCGCGCCGCCGACATCTCGATCTTCGATTTCGTGCGCCAGTGCCTGCTCGGGCAGTCGGCCGAAGGCGCCGAAGAGGCAATGCGCGCCCTCGTGCGCCGTTTCGCCGTGCGTTTCCAGCAATTCACTTCACCGGTCGCCGCCAAGGGCGTGGAAGACACCGCGTTTTACCGCTACGGCCGCCTCGCCGCGCTCAACGAGGTCGGCGGCGATCCAGCCCAGTTCGGCATGACGGTGCGCGCCTTCCACGGCGCGAGCGCCGACCGCGCGGCGCGCTGGCCGCACACCATGCTCGCCACCTCGACGCACGACAACAAGCGCGCCGAGGACGTGCGCTGCCGCATCAACGTCCTCTCGGAGATCCCCGGCGGCTGGCGGCTGTCGCTGCGCCGCTGGAGCAAGCTCAACCGCCCGCACCGCGCCAAGCTCGAGGCCGGCCCCGCGCCCTCGAGCGCCGACGAGTACCTGCTCTACCAGACGCTGCTCGGCACGCTGCCGCCCGGCGCGCTCGACGAGGCGGCGCTCGGCGCCTGGCGCGAGCGCATCGAGCAGTACATGATCAAGGCAGCGCGCGAAGCCAAGGCGAACACCAGCTGGATCAGCCCGAGCGAGGAGTACGAGAACGCGCTGCTCGGCTTCGTGCGCGCCCTGCTCGGGCGGCTGCAGCCCAACCCCTTCCTCGACGAACTGCGCGCGCAGGCCGAGCCGATCGCCTGGTTCGGCGCGCTGAACAGCCTCAGCATGGCGCTCGTCAAGTTCACCTCGCCCGGTGTGCCCGACCTGTATCAGGGCAACGAGCTCATGGACCTGAGCCTGGTCGATCCCGACAACCGCCGAGCGGTGGACTACACGCTGCGCGCGCGCCTGCTCGACGAGCTCGGGTCGCTGCGCGACCCGCGGCCGCTGCTCGACACGCTGCAGGACGGCCGCGCCAAGCTGTGGGTCACCTGGCGCCTGCTCGGGCTCCGGCAACGGCTGCCCGAGCTGTTCCGCGATGGCGGCTACGCCCCGCTCGCCGCGAGCGGCAAGCACGCCGCGCACGTCCTCGCCTTCGCGCGCACGCACGCAAGCGGCACGCTGGTGGTGGTGGCAGGACGGCTGTACGCGAAGATGCTTCGCGACGCCGGCACGCTGCCGCTGGGTGAGGCGTGGGAAGACACCGCGGTGGCGCTGCCGGCGGGGCTGAGGACGCTAGAAAACGTGCTTACCGGCGAGCGGCTCGACGCGGACGGCGGCGCGCTGCCGCTGGCGCACGCTTGCGGGCGCTTCCCGGGGGCCGCGTTGCTCGCTACGTAGCGAGCACGCGCGCCAGCTCGATCAGCGCCGTGTCGGCGGGCCGCGTGCGCCCGGCGATCTCGGCGAGCGGCGTGCGCACGATCGCGCCGCGCACCTCGCCCACCAGCACGCCGGACACGCCGTCCTCGAGGCACGCCACCGCCGCCGCGCCCAGGCGCGAGGCGAGCACGCGATCCGCGGAGCTCGGCACGCCGCCGCGCACCACGTGCCCCAGGCGCGTGATGCGCAGGCCGAAGCCCGTCTCCTGCTGCCGGCCCTCGAAGTACTCCACCATGGCGTGCACGCCCTGCTTCGCGCCCTCGGCCACCACCACCATGGCGTGGGTCTTGCCGCGCTCGTGCGCGGCGCGCAGGCGCGCCGCGACCTCGGCGGGCGGCACCTCGGACTCGGGGATGGCGATCACCTCGGCGCCGCCGCCGATGCCCGACATCAGGGCGATGTAGCCGCAGTCGCGGCCCATGGTCTCGAGGATGAACACGCGCCGGTGCGAGGAAGCGGTGGTGCGCAGCCGGTCGATCGCCTCCAGCGTGACGTTGATCGCCGTGTCCGCGCCGATGGACACGTCGGTCCCGTGCAGATCGTTGTCGATGGTCGAGGCGACGCCCACCACCGCAAAGCCCTCTTTCGCGAGCGCCGCCGAGCCGCTCTGCGAGCCGTTGCCGCCGATCACCACCAGCGCCTCGACGCCGCGCGCGGCGAGCTGCGCGCGCACGCGGTCGCGCGCGGCGCGCTCGCGAAATTCGGGCGAGCGCGCGCTGCCGAGCACCGTGCCGCCGCGCTGGATGATGCCGCCCACGTCGCGCGCGGCCAGCGGGTCCATGGCGTCGGCGAGCAGGCCGGCGTAGCCGTTACGCACGCCGAACACTTCCCATTCCCTGGCAGTCGCCGCGCGCGCCACGGCGCGGATGGCGGCGTTCATGCCGGGGGCGTCGCCGCCGCTGGTGAGGACCGCGATGCGTTTCACACTCACGGCTTGCGCCCCTCCTCCAGCCGCACCACCTCGGCGACGGGCGCGTCGTCCACCTCGGCGGCCTCGATTCTCTGGAACTGCTGCGAGATCTTGCCGCCGGTGGTCTGGATGCGATCGACGTCCTCGGCCGCCTGGCGGATGTGGCGCGCGAGCTCCTTCATGCGCTCGTCGAACCGGCCGAACTCGACCGCCAGGCGCGCGAGCGCTTCCTTGATGACGTGGATCTGCTTGCGCGTTTCCACGTCCTTCAGCACGGCGCGCGCGGTATTGAGCACCGCCATCAGCGTGGTCGGCGACACGATCCACACCCGCTTGCCGATGGCGTAGTCCACCACCTCGGCGTGGTAGGCGTGGATCTCGGCGAACACGGCTTCCGCGGGCACGAACATCACCGCGCCGTCGGAGGTCTCGCCGTCGATGATGTACTTGGAGGCGATGGCGTCGACGTGCCGCTTCACGTCGGCGCGGAACGCCTTCTGCGCGCCGGCGCGCTCGAGCTCGTTCGCCTTCGGATCGAGCATCAGCTTGTAGTTCTCCAGCGGGAACTTCGAGTCCACGCACACCAGGCCGGTGGGCGCGGGCAGGCGCAGCGCGCAGTCCACGCGCGTGCCGTTGGACAGGGTGTACTGCATCTCGAAGGCCTGCGTCGGCAGCACGTTCCTGACCAGCGCCTCGAGCTGCACCTCGCCGAACGCGCCGCGCGAGCGCTTGTCGCCCAGGAGCTCCTGCAGGCTCACCACGCTGCCGGTCAGGGTCTCGATCTTCTTCTGCGCCTCGTCGATGGTCGCCAGGCGCTGCATGACGTTGACGAAGGTCTCGTTGGTCTTCCTGAAGCCTTCGTCGAGCCGCTCGTTGACCCGCAACGAGATCTGGTCGAGGCGCACATCGAGCTTGGCCGCCACCGCCTCGCGCAGCTCGCCGAGCTGCGCGCCCAGGCGGTCGCCCTGCTTGGTGAGCCCGTCGTGCAGGTCGGTGAGCATTTCGCGGTGCTTCTTCTCCGCCGCACCCTGCAGGCGCAGCGCAAGCCATACCACGACGCCGAGGGCGGCCAGCGCGACGGCGAGCGCGGCGATTTCTGCCATACGCGATTCTAGACCGAGTCCCTGAGCGTCAGCGCCGGCGACGCGGTGAGCACCTTGCGCGCCGAGAGCCACGCGTTGAGCGACAGCAGCACGACGCCGGCGAGCGGCCCGGCGAGCCACAGCCCCGCGCTCGGCGGCAGGTCGAGCTCGAACACCTGCCGCGCCAGGAGCTGGCCGATCGCCGCCGC
>JAOTWE010000152.1 GCA_029863065.1 Betaproteobacteria bacterium | reverse complement strand
GTCCCCGTACTGGTCCTTGGCGCCGCAGTTCGGGCAATCGCCCTTGATGTAGCGGTCCGCGAGGAACATGCCTTTCACGGGATCGTAGAACTGCTCGACCGGCTTGATGTCGATCAACCCTGCCCGCTTCAGCCGGCGATAGATGTCATGCGACAACTCGGTGTTTTCCGCCGAATGCGTCGAATGCCAGTTGTCGAACGCGATTTGGAAGCCGTCGAGGTACTGCTTGCGGCTGTTGGCAATCTCGGCGACGAAAGCTTCCGGCGCCTTGCCGGCTTTTTCGGCCGCCAGCATGATGGGCGCGCCGTGGGCGTCGTCGGCGCCCACGAAATGCACCTCATGGCCGCGCATGCGCTGGAAGCGCACCCAGATGTCGGCCTGGATGTACTCCATGATGTGCCCGATGTGAAACGCGCCGTTAGCGTAAGGCAGCGCAGTGGTCACAAAAAGGCGGCGTCGGGGCATCGTTAGTCGCAAAAAAACGCAATTTTATCCGTGTTTTAGGTACACTACCGGCGCACTTTTGCCAATCCAAGCCATGGCCATCAACGAAGCAGACGTCAAAGCGGCGCTCGGCGCGCTCATCGATCCGAATACCGGCAAGGACTTCGTCAGCACGCGCTCGGTGAAGAGCATCAAGGTCGCCGGCGCCGATGTGCAGGTTGACATCGAGCTCGGCTATCCGGGCCGCAGCCAGTTCGAGCCCATCCGCCGCGAGGTGATCGCGGCGCTCAAGAAGTCCGGTGCCGCGAGCGCGAACGTGAACGTCGCCGCGAAAGTCGTCTCGCACTCCGTGCAGCGCGGCGTCAAGCTGGTGCCGGGCATCAAGAACATCATTGCCGTGGCCTCGGGCAAGGGCGGTGTCGGCAAGAGCACAACGGCGGTCAACTTGGCGCTGGCGCTGGCGGCGGAGGGCGCCTCGGTGGGCGTGCTCGATGCCGACATCTACGGTCCGTCGCAGCCGATGATGCTTGGCATCTCGGGGCGGCCCGAGTCGAAGGATGGCAAGGGCCTCGAGCCGATGATGGGGCATGGCCTGCAGGCGATCTCGATCGGCTTTCTGATCGACGTCGACACGCCGATGGTCTGGCGCGGGCCGATGGTCACCCAGGCGCTCGAGCAACTGCTCAAGGACACGCGCTGGCGCGACCTCGACTATCTGGTGGTGGATCTGCCACCGGGCACCGGCGACATCCAGCTGACGCTGGCGCAAAAAGTGCCGGTCACGGGCGCGGTGATCGTCACGACGCCGCAGGACATCGCGCTCATCGATGCACGCAAGGGCCTGAAGATGTTCGAGAAGGTCGGCATTCCGATTCTCGGCATCGTCGAAAACATGTCGATCCATGTCTGCCCGAAGTGCGGGCACGAGAGCCACATCTTCGGCAGTGGTGGCGCGGAGCGCATGTGCCGCGAGTACGGCACGGAGCTGCTCGGGGAGCTGCCGCTCGACGAGTCGATCCGCGAGCAGGCCGATTCCGGCAAGCCGACCGTGGTCGCGGATCCCGACGGCAAGGCCGCGGAGATCTACCGGCGCATCGCGCGGCGCTGCGCGGTCAAGATCGCCGAGTCGCAGAAGGACATGACCTCGAAGTTCCCGAACATCGTCGTCCAGAACACCTGATCGGCCGGGATGAGCGTCAAGTCGGACAGGTGGATCCGCCGCATGGCGGCCCAAGGCATGATCGAGCCCTTCGAGGCGGGGCAGGTGAAGGAGGTCGCGGGCCGGCGCGTGGTTTCCTACGGCACTTCCAGCTACGGCTACGACATCCGCTGCTCCGACGAATTCAAGATTTTCACCAACATCAATTCCACGATCGTCGATCCCAAGGACTTCGACGCCAAGTCGTTCGTCGATTTCAAGGGCGCGGTGTGCATCATCCCGCCGAACTCCTTCGCCCTGGCGCGCACCGTGGAGTTCTTCCGCATTCCGCGCAGTGTCCTCACCATCTGCCTGGGCAAGTCGACGTACGCGCGCTGCGGCATCATCGTCAATGTGACGCCGCTCGAACCGGAGTGGCAGGGACACGTCACGCTGGAGTTCTCCAACACCACGCCGCTGCCGGCGAAAATCTATGCCGGCGAGGGCTGCGCGCAGGTGATTTTTCTCGAGTCGGACGAAGTCTGCGAGACTTCGTACCAGGACCGCGGCGGCAAATACCAGGGCCAGCAGGGTGTCACCCTGCCCCGCATCTGACCCACAAGTAATAGTAGGCCGGAAACTTAGCTTCGGTACCTATTGTGGTTTCTTAAGGCCGGCGGCGGCTCGTCCCCAGTGGGAAGCGGCAAAGTGCCCCTCACAAAGCCCTTGACTCGCGGGGGGTCACCCCTATAATCGGCCCAAGTTTTCCCTGTCGGGTCAATGAACTATGAAGGAGGTCATCATGACAGGTCAGAGGAACTCGTACCCTGCGTACGACGTGGTGGTTCGCGACATCCCTGAGACCTAGAGACCCCCGGGAGAACCTTGATGGGCGATCGCCCCAGTAGCCTCGCACGCAACAGAGAGCAGACCGCAAACCCGCAAGAGCAGCTCTTCGACACGCATCCCGAAGTCAGCCTCGACTTCGAGGTCGTCCGTCAGGCCGCACGCCAGAAGTACACCCGGCCGTTCCTGATCATCGATACCGCCATCGTGCGCGAAAAGATGCGCCGCTTCCGCGCCGCCATGCCGCGCGTGCGGCCGCACTACGCGGTGAAGGCGAATCCCGACCGCCGAGTGCTCAAGGTGCTGGCGCAGGAAGGCGCGGGCTTCGAGATCGCGTCCACCGCGGAGCTTGACCTGCTGCTGCCGCTCGGCGTGCCCGCCGCAGACGTGTTCTTTTCCAATCCGATGCGCTCGCGCGAAGCCAACGCCTATGCGGCAGCCAAGGGCGTACGCTGGTTCGTGGTGGACAGCGTGGACGAACTCAGGCGCATGCATGCGGTCGACCCCGCGGCGTGCCTGTACCTGCGCATCGCGACGCCGAACATCGGTAGCGACTGGCCGCTGTCCGGCAAGTTCGGCGCTGGCGCCGCGGAAGCGCGCGAGATCGTCGCCATCGCCGCCAAGCTGGGCGCGGATCTGGCCGGCGTGACTTTTCACGCCGGATCGCAATGCCGCAATCCGGAGAACTGGCGCGTCGGCATCGAGAAGGCGCGGACCCTGTTCGACGCCATGGCGAAGGCGGGCCTCAGGCCGCGTCTGCTGGATATCGGCGGCGGTTTTCCCGTGCGTCATGTGAAGCCCATCCCGTCGATCGAGGTGATCGGCGCCGTGGTCAACGAGGCGCTGCAGGCGTTTCCCGAGGACGTGCAGGTGATCGCGGAGCCTGGTCGCTATCTGGTTTCCGACGCCGGCTATTTCGTCTGCCGCGTGCTCGGCAGCGCAACGCGCGCCGGCAAGCGCTGGATGCATTGGGACGCGGGTCTGTTCGGCGGCGTCATCGAGACCACGGAAGGACTGAAGTACAAGATCCGCACCGACCGCTCGGGCCCGGACATCGCCTGGCACGTTGCCGGACCGACCTGCGACTCGGTCGACGTGGTGATGCGCGACGAGCCGCTGCCGTCCGACCTGCAGGAGGGCGATTTCATCTACATCCGCAACGCCGGCGCCTACACGACCGCCTACGCCAGCGGGTTCAATGGCTTTCCGTTGCCCGAGGTCAGGGTTTTCGAGTCCAGGCCGCGGTAGGGTGGGCCGTCGGCCCACCCTATGGGCGCTCGTAGAGCACGAAGTCGAAGCGCAGGCCGTCGGCGGCAGTCTGCGGTTTTCTCTGCGTTTCGCGCCAGGCCGCGCGATCGAACTCCGGGAAGCGCGCGTCGCCGGCGTAGTCGCGGCGGATCTCCGTGATCACCATGGCATCGGCGACGGGCAGCGCAGCCGCGTACAGTTCGCCGCCGCCGATGACGAAGGCGACGGGCTCGCCCGTGCACAGGGCGAGCGCCGCTTCCAGCGACGCGGCGACATGCGCGCCGGGGGCGTCGTAGCCGCGCGATCGCGTGACGACGATGTTCTCGCGCCCGGCCAGCGGCTTGCCAAGGGATTCCCAGGTCTTGCGCCCCATGATGACCGGGTGGCCGAGCGTCAGTGCCTTGAAGTTCTTGAGGTCTTCGGGCAGCCGCCACGGCAGTTTGCCGCCGGATCCGATGACGCCGTTCGCGGCCACGGCTGCGACCAGGTACACGCGCGTACCGCCTGCGTGTGACATTAGGCTCGTCCTGACGTTGTTTTACGTGAGATTATAGGGTTATGGCACCTCAGGAGAGCTCCCCGAGGCCGGCCCTGCGGTATCCGCGTTCCTTCCTCGGATTGCTCGTTACCGGCTTCTTGCTGGTCGCGCTGCCGCTTGCCGGCGCGCTACTGTACTCGGCCTGGAGCACGCAGCGACTCGCGGAACAGAGCGGCAACGCCGTGTACAACGCGGCGCAGGCCGCGCGCGGCAGCCGCGCGCTGGTCAATCGCATCGCCTCGGTGGAGCGGCTGGCACAGCAGGTGGCGGTTCTGCCCGACCCGGGTCTGCTTCAGGATTACGAGCGCCTGCACGAGGGCTTCCAGCAACTCACAGCGGAATTGGCGCGGCTGCCGATCGACGCGCAGCAGCTCGCGGCTCTCGATCGCACGGTGGCGCGCGAGCAGGTGCTGTACGAGCTGCTGGCAGCGGCGCCGCAGGCGCCGCCCGACATCGCCACGGTGCGCTCACGCGTTGGCGAGCTGGCCCAGAGCGCGCAGGAAGTCCTCGCCATCAGTTCGCGGGTCGCCGACCAGGAAGTGGAGCAGCTGCGCAGCAGCGCCGAGATCATGCAGCAGCGGTTGCTGAACCTGGTGCTGATCGCCATCGCCGTGGCGCTGGTCGCAGCGCTGGCGTTGACGCGCGCCATCGCCCGCCCGATTTCCGAGCTCGACGCCGCGATCCGGCAACTGGGGAGCGCCGATTTCTCGCAGGCCATCCACGTCACCGGTCCGCTGGACCTGCGCGACCTGGGCGAGCGGCTCGACTGGCTGCGCCAGCGACTCACGGATCTCGAGGCGCAGAAGAACCGCTTTCTGCGCCACCTGTCGCACGAGCTGAAGACGCCGCTCGCGTCGCTGCGCGAGGGGGCGGAGTTGCTCAATGATCAGGTGGCCGGGCCGCTGTCGCCGGCGCAGCGTGCGGTGGTCGGCATCATGCGCGACAACAGCGTCAAGCTGCAAAGGCTGATCGAGGACCTGCTCGACATTCAGCGCGCCGTGCACGCCGCCGCGTCGCTTGAAGTGAGCGTCGTGCAGCTCGACGCGCTGGTGCGCGAGGTGGCCGATGCGCACCATCTCGCGGCGCTGGCCAAGGGCCAGAAGGTGGAGCTCGAGCTGACGCCAGCCGTGGTCGAAGCTGACGCCGTAAAGCTGCGATCCATCGTCGACAACCTCCTGGGCAACGCGATCAAATTCACGCCGGCCGGCGGCACCATCACGGTCCGGGCTTACGAAGCGGACGGCAGGGCGACCATCGATGTCATCGATTCCGGTCCCGGCGTGCCGGTAGTCGAGCGCGAAGCGGTGTTCGAATCGTTTTTTCGCGGTCGCGCCAACGCAAGCGGGCGCGTAGCGGGCAGCGGACTGGGCCTGGCGATCGCACGCGAATATGTCGAGGCCCACGGCGGGCGCATCGCGCTCGTGGCGGAAGGCCCGGGCGGGCACTTTCGCGTCACGCTGCCCAAGCGGCCGGCGCTGCTGACGATGGCGGAGGCGGCATGAAGGCCGCCGCGGCCATCTTCGGGGCGCTCCTGGCCGGCTGCGCGCTGTTGCGGCCCGATGCCGGGGAGGCGCTGCAGGTGCGGGACATCCTGGGTGGTGCGGTGAGCGCGGTGCGCGCGACGCCCGAGGAGCAGCGCCGGCGGCTCGTCCACGCACAGCAGATGTATGCCGCGGCACCCGATGATATGAATCGCCTGCGGCTCGCGGCCATGCTCGTCACGCTGCCGCCGCCCTGGCGCGACGACGGGCGCGCGGCGAGCCTGCTCGAGCCGCTGGCCACGCGGCGCACGGACTCCCCGGTGGCGGAGCTTGCCAGCATGCTCGCGGCGAGCGTGGCCGAGCGGCAGCGGCTGGCGCGCGAACTGCGCGCCGCAATGTCGCGAGCGGAGGCGGCGGAATCACAATCGGAGGCGGCGAAGCGGCGCGAGGAAGTGGCCGCGGAGCGCGCCGGCACGCTGCAACGCCAGCTCGACGCGCTCAAGGCGATCGAGCGCAGCATTCTCGAGCGCGAAGAGCGGCACAGAAACCAGCGAAGGTGAATTCATGACACAACAAACCCCATCCATCCTGCTCGTCGACGACGATCGGGGCCTGCTGCACCTGATCTCCATGCGGCTCACTGCCGCCGGCTATCGTGTCACCGCGGTCGAATCGGCCGAGGCCGCGCTCGCCAGCCTGGCCGTGCAGCGGCCGCACCTGGTGATCACGGACCTGCGCATGCAGGGCATGGACGGACTGGGCCTGTTCGACGCCATCCACCGGCAGGCGCCCTCGCTGCCGGTGGTGATCCTCACCGCGCACGGCACCATTCCCGACGCGGTGGCGGCCACGCGCAGGGGAGTTTTCAGCTTCCTGACGAAGCCGTTCGAACCGAAGGTGCTGCTGGAGACGATCGCTGACGCGCTGCGCCTGTCGACGGCGCCGGTCGGCGATCGCGCGCACTGGCGCGAAGAGATCATCACGCGCGCGGCCACGATGGAGGCGCTGCTCGGGCAGGCGCAACGTGTGGCGGCCTCGGACGCCAGCGTCTGCATCTTCGGTGCGAGCGGCACCGGCAAGGAACTGCTCGCGCGGGCCATCCACCGCGCCAGCCGGCGCGCCGACGCGCCTTTCATTGCGGTGAACTGCGGCGCCATTCCCGAAGGCCTGCTCGAGTCCGAGCTTTTCGGGCACAAGAAAGGCGCGTTCACCGGCGCAGTGCAGGATCGCCGCGGACTGTTCCAGGCGTGCGAGGGCGGCACGCTGTTTCTCGACGAGGTCGGCGACATGCCGCCGGCTCTGCAGGTGAAGCTGCTGCGCGCGCTCGAGGACCGCGTGGTGCGCCCGGTGGGCGCGAACGATGCGATCGCGGTGAACGTGCGAATCATTTCGGCTACGCACCGCAAGCTCGAGGAGCGCATCGCCACGGGCGAGTTCCGCGAAGACCTGTACTATCGGCTGAACGTGGTCAAGCTGGAGCTGCCGGCGCTCGCGCACCGGCGCGAGGACGTGCCGCTGCTCGCCGGCCATTTCCTGGCGCGCCTCGCCGAGCGCTACGGGCGCCCGCGCCTGGGCATTTCGCCCGAGGCGATGGAACAGCTGGTGAGCGCCGCGTGGCCCGGCAACGTGCGCCAGCTCCTCAACGTCATCGAACGCGCCGTGGCGCTCACCACAACCGAGATGATCTCGGCGTCGCTGGTGCGCCAGGCCCTGGACGTCGGCGCGGGCTCGCTCACGCCGCTCGATGAGGCGCGGCGCGCTTTCGAGCGCGAGTACCTGGTGCGCATCCTCAAGATCACCGGCGGCAACGTGACGCAGGCGGCCCGGCTAGCCGGGCGCAACCGAACCGAGTTCTACCGCCTGCTCGAGCGCCATGCGCTCGAGCCTGGCATGTTCAAGGTGAAGGTAGCAGCCGAATCCTGAATCTGTCGCCGGCCGGCGACACGGAAAGCCACGCGGCATCAGGGGCTTGCGGCCGC
>JAOTWE010000151.1 GCA_029863065.1 Betaproteobacteria bacterium | reverse complement strand
ACAGGTTCACCTCGGGCCGCCCGAAATGGATGTCCTCGCCGTAGACGCTGTCGATGGAGGCCGGCACCTCGAGGCTCGGGCGCTGGTTGCGCGTCGCGGTGACGGTAACCGTGAAGTCGGGCTGTTGCGCCAACGACAGCGCCGGCGCGCAGAGCAGCGCGCAAATCGCCGGAATGCGAAGTCTCCTCATTTCGGCGCTTCAACCGTCACTTGAATGCTGGAATACCACTCCGAGACATTCTCGATCTCGGCATCGGTAAGCGGCTTCGCGATGATGCTCATTTGCTCGTTGCGGCGGCTGCCGGAGCGAAAAGCGCGCAGCTGCCCGATGAGATATTCCTTCTGCTGGCCGCTCAGGTTGCCGGCCCCGGGAAGGCTCGCCTTGCCGTCCTCCCCATGGCAAGTCTGACATGCCGCACGGACCTTCACCCTGCCGGCCGCCGCGTCGCCGGCCCAGGCCGCTTCGTGAAACGAGCCCGCCGAAGCCGCGACCACCAGGCAAAGCACGGGCAATCCCCTTCGGTGGACACGCACTTTCATTTTCTCCAGAAAAAAAACGGGCCGGGCGTACTGCCCGGCCCGCGTTGCTTTCAGCTTGTCTAATTGCCCTGGTACGAGATGCGGTAGATCGCGCCGGCGAAGTCGTCGCTGACGAGCAGCGAGCCGTCCTTCCACACCGCCACGTCGACCGGCCGTCCGCGGTAGCTGTTGGTTTCCGCATCGAGCCAGCCCTCGGCAAACACCTCGTGCTTGTCGGCCGTGCCGTCGGCTTTGAGCGAAATGAAATCGATCAGCGCGCCAGTGGGCTTGGTGCGGTTCCAGGAGCCGTGCGTGGCGACGAAGATGCCGCCTTGGTACTTGGCCGGGAACATCTTGCTCGCGTAGAAGGTCATCCCCAGTTGCGCCTGGTGCGCGGCGAATTCGACCTGCGGCTTGGTCCACTGGGCTGGCGGCTTCATGCCCTTGAGGTCCGGCGCGGCCGAAGTGCCCGCGATCTGGACGTTGTTGCCGTGAATGAACGGGTAGCCGAAGTGCTCGCCCACTCGCGTGACGCGGTTGAGCTCGCCGGGCGGCGTGTCGTCACCCATGCCATCGGTCTGGTTGTCGGTGAACCACAGCTTGCCGTCCTTCGGGTTGAAGTCCTGTCCCACCGAGTTGCGGATGCCCCGGGCGACCACCTCGCGCTTGCTGCCATCGAAGGCGTTCAGCCGAACGATGCCGCCGATGCCCAATTTCTCGTACAGCGCCACCTTGTCGCGCGGCTGCACGTTGAACGGCTGGCCCAACGTGACGTAGAGCATGCCGTCGGGACCGACCCGGCAGGTGCGTGCGCCGTGGTTGTAGCTCTCCTCCTCGGTCGGGATCAACTCGCCTTGAGACACCACCTCGATCACCGCGACGTCGGGACCCTCATAGAAGAACTCGGCTGCGGGAAAGTTGAGCACGCGGTTATGCTCGGCGATGATCAGGAAGCCGTCCTTGGTCCAGCAAACGCCGTTGGGATTGGTGAACTTGAGGCTCGGCGCGAAGGTCTTCACCTCGTCGGCGACGCCGTCGCTGTTGCGGTCGGTCACGGCCCAGACGGTAGTCTTGCGCGTCCCTACGAAGAGCATGTTGGTGCTCGGCCCGACCGCCATATGGCGCGCGTCGGGGACGATGGCGAACAGGTCGATCTTGAAGCCCGGCGGCAGCTTAATGCGCTTCAGGTTCTCCCTGATCGCGCTGGCGTTGGGGCCGGTCTGCGGTACCAGCGGGATGCTCAGGTCGGTCGTCGCGACCTTCATCTGCTTGAGTTTCTCGAGGTTCTGGCCTTGGGCCTGCGTCTGGCCGCCGAAGGCGACGAGCAGCGCGCCGGTCAATGCGGTGGCGGTGACGGTCTTGCGGAATTGCATGATCTCCTCCTGTGTACATCGTGATGACCTGCCGCGGGTGCAATGAGCAGGGTGCGTAAAGCTACACTACAGCCGGCTTTTTTGGCAATAGCGGCTCACGGCACGACATAAGCGCGCCCTTGTGCGCCATCGCGCCGAGGCTGGGGAGCGGGAGAAGGGCCATCTTGTGGGGCGACATGCGGCCAAGGGTGAGCAGGTTTTTGCCTATCCGTGATCCGGTGATCGCGCCGCCGATGGATCCGGCGGACAGGAACATCATCAGCATCATCACGGGAAATGCCAACGCCAGCCCCGCCTCGGCGCGCGCGGGAGGTGTAACGCGAGCCACTCTGTCGCCGCATACCAGCGCCGAACCGGGCGTAGCGATCACCCGGAAGCGCTGCGCGGCACCTTAACGCCGTTGTAGAGCCAGGCCACGCCCTCGAAGTCGGGCGGCGCGCCGGGCACCGGCGCGAGGATGTCGTTCCTCAGCTCGCGCACCACCCCCGCCGCGTGGTACGCATCGCCGTAGTAGCGCGACATGATCTGCACGCGCGCCGTCCTCTTGTAGCGCGCGTCCTCGTAGAGCTTGAAAGTCTTCTCCCAGTCGAAGCCGGTGATTTCCGCGTAGGCCGCGAGCACCACCGCATCCTCGATCGCCATGTTCGCGCCCTGCGCCAGGTACTGCAGCGTCGGGTGCGCGGCATCGCCCAAGAGCGTCGCGCGGCCCTTCGACCAGCGCCGCGCCGGCTCGCGGTCGCACAGCACCCACATCTTCCAGACATTGATCCTGTCGAGCAGGCGCTTCACTTCCGGGCGCTCGTGCTCGAACTTGCGGCGCAGCTCCTCGGGGTCGCCGTAGACGTCCCAGCCCTCCTCGTAGCGGTCGCTGTGGAACACGGCCACCAGGTTGTAAAGCTCGCCGCGGCGTAACGGATAGTGCACGAGGTGCGTCTTCGGCCCGGCCCACAGCACGACGTTGTTCTGCCACAGGTCGCCGGGGACTTCGGCGCGCGGCAGCACGGCGCGGTAGGCGATGTGCCCGGAGACGCGCGGCTTGCCGTCGCCGAGGATCTGCGCGCGCCCCTTCGACCACAGGCCGTCCGCGCCGATGAGGCAGGCGCCCTCGGCCGTCTCGCGGCCGTCCAGGTGCAAGCCGACGCGCCCGCCGCGCTCCTCGAACCCGAGGCCCTTGCGCTTCTCATTCAGCTCGATGCCTTTTTCCGCGCGGCACGCATCGAGCAGCACCTGGTAAAGATCGCCGCGGTGGATGACGCCGTACGGGTAGCCGCAAAAACGCTTGCGGAACGGCTCGCTGCCCACCGGCAGGCGGGTCACTTCCTCGCCGGTGAGCGCATCCATCATGATCAGGTTCTCGGGGTGCGCCGACCAGCGTTCGATGGCGCCGGTCAGGCCGAGCACCTCGAACATGTGATAGACGTTCGGCCCGAGTTGGATGCCGGCGCCGATTTCCTTCAGTTCGGATCCCTGCTCGAACAGGCGCACGGCGCAGCCCTTCTTCGCCAGGGCGAGCGCCGCGGCGAGCCCGCCGATGCCGCCGCCGAGGACCAGGGCCGGCAGCGCCTTCATGGCGCGACCAGATCGGCGGCGATGTCGGCGGCGCGCGACACGCCGCACAGCATCAGCGCGCGCTCGAATTCGCCGCCGAGGATGTCGATGGCGCGCTTCGCGCCCGCCTCGCCCCCGGCCATGGCGCCAAAGAGCGTCGCGCGGCCCGTGAGCACAGCCTGCGCGCCCAGCGCACGCGCTTTCAGGAGATCGACGCCGCGGCGCACGCCGCCGTCGATCAGCACCGTCAGCTTCGAGCCCGCGGCGCGCACCACCGCCGGCAGCGCGTCGAGCGTCGCCACCGCGCCGTCGAGCTGGCGCCCGCCGTGGTTGGACACCACCACGCCGTCGCAGCCCGCAGCCGCAGCGCGCTCGGCGTCGTCGGGACGCACGATGCCTTTCAGCAGGAGCTTGCCCGGCCAGGCGTCGCGCAGCGATTTCAGCTGATCCCAGTCGAAGGAGGCGTCGAGCTCGCGGCCCACCGAGGCCGCGACGTCGGTCATGCGCGTCGAGGATCGCACCAGGCCCTCGAGGTTCTTCATTTCCGGAATGCCGTGGCGCGCCATGTCGAGGAGCCAGGCGGGCTTGAGCAGCACGTCGCGCGAGTTGCGCCAGGTCGGCCGGAACGGCGCCGCGAAGTCGTTTCTCAGGTCGCGCTCGCGCTTGCCGGCCGTAGCCAGGTCCACCGTCACCAGCAGCGCCTCGTAGCCGGCGGCGTGCGCACGGCGCACCAGCTGCATGCGCATCTCCAGGTTCTTGAGCAGGTAGAGCTGGAACCACAGCCGCCCGCCCGCCTGGTCGGCGATTTCCTCGATCGAGTTGGTGGCGGGCGTCGCCAGGGTGTAGGGAATGCCCGTGGCGCGCGCCGCGCGCGCGATCATCAGGTCGGCGCCGTTGCGGCCGGCGCCGATCGCGCCGGTAGGCGCGATCGCCATCGGTAGATTCGAGCGCACGCCGAAGATGTCCACCCCGGTGTCCACCTGGCGCACGTCCACCAGCACCTTGGGCAGGAGCCGCACGCGTTGGAAGGCGGCGCGGTTGCCGGCGAGGGTCGCCTCCTCCTCCGCGCCGCCGTCGAAGAAATCGAACACCGAGCGCGGCAGGCGCGCTTTCGCCATGCGGCGCAGGTCCTCGATGTTGGCGGCGCGCTCGAGCCGGTTCATGGCGCAGAGTGTACCGAGCGCCCTACCCACGCGCATAATGTCGTCTCACAAAACACACGCGAACCCGTCATGGCCCTTTCCGCCTCCCCGACCGCCGCCCGTCCCCAGGCCGCCGCGCGCCTGCAGGGCGTGCTCTCCCCCGTCATCACGCCGTTCAAGGCGGACCTCTCGCCCGACGCCGAGCGCTTCGTGCGCCACTGCAAGTGGCTGCTGAAGAGCGGCTGCACGGGGCTCGCCGTCTTCGGCACCAACAGCGAGGCCAATTCGCTGTCGCTGGAGGAAAGGCTCTCGCTCCTGGCCGCGCTGATCCACGCCGGCGTGCCGGGCGCGGCGCTGATGCCGGGCACCGGGCACTGCGCGCTGCCCGCCACCGTGCGCCTCACGGCGAACGCCGTGAAGCTGGGCTGCGCGGGCGTGCTGATGCTGCCGCCGTTCTATTACAAAAGCGTGTCCGACGAGGGGCTGTACCGCTACTTTTCGGAGGTGATCGAGCGCGTCGGCGACGAGCGGCTGCGCATCTACCTCTACCACATCCCGCCGGTCTCGCAGGTGCCGATCACGCTCAAACTCATCGGCCGGCTGCTCGCCAAGTATCCCGGCATCGTCGCCGGCGCCAAGGACTCTTCGGGCGACTGGTCGAACACCAAGGCGATGCTGGACGAGTTCGGCAAGTCGGGCTTCGACGTCTTCCCGGGAAGCGAAACATTCTTGTTAGAGGGCCTGCGCAATGGCGGCGTGGGCTGCATCAGCGCCACGGCGAACGTGAACCCGGGGCCGATCGACCAGGTGTTCAGGAAATGGCGCTCGGGCGAGGCCGACAAGCTGCAGGCCGGCATCAGTGCGACGCGCAAGATCATGCAGAAATACCCGATGATCCCGGCGCTGAAATCGGTGGTCGCGCATTTCGGCAACGATGCCGAGTGGCGGCGCGTGCGCCCGCCGCTGGTCGAGCTCGACAAGGAGCAGGAAGCCGCGCTGATCCCGGAGCTCAAGGCCGCCGGCTTCGCGATGCCCGGGCTCGCCGGCTAGCGTGCCCGCGGCCCTGGTCACCGGCGCGGGCCGCGGCATCGGGCTCGCCACGGCGAAGGCGTTTTTGCAGGAGGGCTGGAAGGTCCTCGCGCTCGACAAGCAGTTCGGAAGCGAGATCGCCGGCGAGCGCGTCGACTACGACCTCACCAATCTCGCCGGCATCCCGGGCCTGATCGACAAGCTCGGAGAGTTGGACACGCTGGTGAACAACGCCGGCGTGCTCTACTGCGATCCGTACGACGCCATTCCTGAAGCGCACATCGAGGAGATCGTCACCGTCAACCTGCGCGCGCCGGTGGCATTGATCGAAGCGATTGCGCCGCAGATGAGAAAAAGAAAATCCGGCCGCATCGTCAACGTCGGCTCGGTGGCGGCCTTCACCGGACACCCTGACCTCTGGTACGGAGCGACGAAAGCCGCGCTCCTGAATGTCACCAAGAGCTACGCCAGCCACCTGGGAAGAGACAGAATCCTGGTGAACGCCGTCGCGCCGGGACCCACCCTCACCGCCATGTACGATCAGCTGCCGCAGTCGAGAAAGGACGGCGTCATGCGCTCGGTGCACGCCGGGCGCGCATGCGCGCCGGAGGAAGTGGCGCGCGTGGTCCTGTGGTTGGGCACGGCGAGCCCGGATTACATGTCGGGCGCGACGGTCGACGTCAACAGCGGGTCGTATCCGCGTTAGTGGGCCATGCGGCTGCGCGCGCTGCTGGCGCTCTTCGCTGCGGCCCTCGTCATTTGGGGCGCACCGCTCCTGGGGCTCGCCGTCGCGGGCCAACCGCTCGCGCCGTACCTCGAGTTCCCGCCGCGCACGCAGGCGCTGGGGCATGCGCCGTTCTCCTGGGCCGCGTTGATCGTCTTCGCGCTGCCCGCCCTCGGTGCGGCGGCGCTCTACGCCGCAGGCCTTGCCCGGGCCCGGCCGCGCCAAGCGCCCGCGACGCAGCGCTTTCCGTGGTGGGGCTGGATCGGGCTCGCCCTGGTAACGCTCGGCTGGGCGCTCGCCTGGAGCGAGGGGCTCGTGCCGCCCGAGTGGCGGCGCCAGACCTTCACCCCGCTCTGGCTCGGCTACGTCGTGACCATGAACGCGCTCGCCTATCGCCGCAGCGGCCGTTCGCCGCTCACCCACCAGAGGCGTTGGCTGCTTGCCCTCTTTCCGGCGAGCGCCGCGTTCTGGTGGCTGTTCGAATATCTCAACCAGTACACCGGCAACTGGTACTACAGCGGCGTTGCCGCCACGGGCGCCTGGGACTACTTCCTCCAGGCGACGTTGCCCTTCTCCACCGTGCTGCCCGCCGTCGTGTGCACGCGCGCGTGGCTTGCCAGCTTCGCGCGCCTCGGTGCGCTCGCACTGCCGCCGGTGCGCGGGCATGCGGGGCTCGCCTGGGGCGCTTTGCTTCTCGGCGCGCTCGCGCTCGGTGGCCTGGGCCTGTGGCCTGAGCAACTTTTCGCTCTGCTCTGGCTCGCGCCGCTCCTTGTTCTAGCCGGATTGCAGAAAGTGCTCGTCGGCGAGTCGCTGTTCGCGCCGCTCACGCACGGCGACTGGCGGCCGGTCCTTCTGCCGGCGCTCGCAGCGCTCGTCTGCGGATTGTTCTGGGAGATGTGGAATTGGGGCAGCGCCGCGCAGTGGCACTACAGCGTGCCGTACGTGCAGCGCTTTCACGTATTCGAGATGCCGCTGCTCGGCTACGCGGGGTACTTGCCGTTCGGTGTCGAGTGCTTGCTGGCGGCGGATCTCGTAGCGCGCATCGTGCGGGGGCGTGATAGCAGTTCTCCAGATAGCCAGTCGGATACCGCACATGAGGGTATATAGAAGTAGGCGTCCAATGCTGGACACCTACCGGCATTAGCATGCTTCTAGTATTGGTTGCTTGTTTCTACGGGTATGTGCTTTATGCGGCAGCGGCTTGCTGCTTAATCACTAGTTGGGCGGCAAGGCAGCCTCCGCTACGGGCTTCAAATGCAGATCGACTATACCGATGAAGGGGCAGGCGACGCTGTTATCTTGATCCACGGCGGCGCAAGCAACAACCGCCAGTGGAAGTCCCTG
>JAOTWE010000148.1 GCA_029863065.1 Betaproteobacteria bacterium | reverse complement strand
GGTGGACAGCGCGATGAGCTGTGAGCCCGACCACGTCGTGCTCGGCATTTCCGTGGAAACCTTCTGGGGCGGGCTGGCGGCGAGCCGCAAGCTGAAGGGCGAGCTCGAGCAGCACACCGGCCTTGGCGTGACCATGGGCGCGGAAGCCTGTGCCGCCGCCTTCGCGCAGCTCGGCGTGAAGCGCATCGCCGTGCTCACGCCCTACTTCCCGGTCGGCGACCGCAATGTGCAGGCGTTTTTCGAGGAGTCGGGCTACGAGGTGATCCGCATACACGGACTGAAATGCGCCTCGCCCGCACTGATCGCGCACGTGCCTGCCGATAGCCTTCGCGCGGCGTCGCAGGCGCTCGATGGCGACGACGTGGATGCGGTAATCCAGGTCGGCACCAACCTCGCCATGGCGCGCCTCGCGGCGCAGATGGAGGGCGAGCGCGGCAAGCCCGTGCTCGCCATCAACGCCTGCATCTACTGGCACGCGCTGCGCAGGAACGGCATCGCCGACCGCGTCGCGGGCTGGGGCAGCCTGCTGCAACACCATTGAGGAGGTCGAGCATGGCCCTGTTTCCCGGCTTCGAGCGCAAGCGCGTGCGTACTTCCGGCGCCACCATCAACCTCGTGACCGGCGGCGAAGGCCCGCCGCTCCTGCTGCTGCACGGCTACCCCGAAACCCACGCCATGTGGCACAAGCTGGCGCCGGACCTGGCGCGCGATTACACCGTCGTGTGCCCCGACCTGCGAGGCTACGGCGATTCATCGAAGCCGAAGGGCCTTCCCGACCACTCGAACTACTCGAAGCGCGCCATGGCGCAGGACATGGCCGAGGTGATGCAGAAGCTGGGCCACCGCCGCTTCCAGCTCGTCGGCCACGATCGCGGCGCGCGCGTCGCGCACCGCCTGGCGCGAGATCACGGCAGCCGCGTGTCGACGCTTACCGTGCTCGATATCTCGCCGACGCTGAAGATGTACGAAAGCACGGACATGGCCTTCGCCACGGCCTATTACCACTGGTTCTTCCTCATCCAGAAGCCGCCATTGCCCGAGCGATTGCTCGCTGGCCACGTGCCGGGATACGTCCTCGGGCGACTCGGGCGCGGCACGCGCTTCGCGCCCGCCGCGATGCGCGAGTACGAGCGCGCATTCCGCGATCCGAGGTGCATCCACGCCACCTGCGAGGACTATCGCGCGGCGGCCACGATCGATCTCGTGCACGACCGCAAGGACCTGAAGAAGAAGCTGCGCCTGCCGGTGCTCGTCCTCTGGGGCAAGCGCGGGGTCGTCGGCCGCATGTTCGATCCGCTGCGCGACTGGCGCGAAGTCGCCACGGACGTTTCCGGCCGTGCGCTGCCCTGCGGCCACTTCCTGCCCGAGGAAGCGCCGCGCGAGACGCTACGCGAATTGCGCCGTTTTCTGCGCCGCCCTAGATGAAGGCGTGGCGCACGCGCGCCGAGATCCACTCGCTCGCGATCACCGAGGCGAGAATCACGAGGAAGATCAGCGTCACCTGCGGCCAGGCGAGCACGTTGAGCGAAGCCTGGAGATTCAGGCCGATGCCGCCCGCGCCGACCAGCCCGAGCACCGTCGACTCGCGGATGTTGATGTCCCAGCGGAACACGCACACCCCGGCGAAGGCGGGCAGGATCTGCGGCCAGATGCCGTAGACCAGCACCTGCCCGCCCGAGGCGCCGGTCGCGGTGATCGCCTCGACCTGGTTGGCATCGATCTCCTCGATCGCCTCGTACATCAGCTTGGCGATGAAGCCGATCGAGCGCAGGGAGATGGCGATGATGCCCGCCAGCGCCCCGGGGCCGATGATCGACACGAGGAGCAGCGCCCAGATGAGCGAATTGATCGAGCGCGACGAGACGATGACAAACAGCGCCAGCGGCCGCACGAAGGCCACGCTCGGCGTGGTATTGCGCGCGGCGAGGAACGCCACCGGCAGCGCCATGCCGATCGCGAGCAGCGTGCCGATGCTGGCGATGTTGAGCGTCTCCCACAGCGGCCACCAGAGCTGGTCGATGTAGCTCCAGCGTGGCGGCACCATGCGCCCGAGCAGGTCGGCGGCCTGGCGCGGCGCATCGAGGAAGAACGCCCAGATGGTGTTGCGCGTCATCACCTCGAAGGTGAACACGGTGAGCGCGGCGAGCGCGAGCCAGCCTGCGAAGCGCGCCGCCTGCGCCACCGGCGACTGGCGCCGCCACAGGATCTCGTTGGCGCGGCGCTCGATTGGCATCACTGCACCTTGCCGCGGATCCAGCTCGAGCTGTACTCGGCGAACATGACGATAACGATGATGATCAGCAGGACCGCGGCGGCCGAGTCGAACTCGTAGCGGTCGATGGCCGTGTTGAGCGTGGCGCCGATGCCGCCCGCGCCGACGATGCCGATTACCGCCGACTCGCGGAAGTTGATGTCGAGCCGGTACAGCGACAGTCCGATCAGTCGCGGCATGACCTGCGGCTGGATACCGTAGTTGATCCACTGCAGCCACGAGGCGCCGGTGGCCCGGATCGCCTCGGCCTGCCCGGGGTCGATGTCCTCGATGTCCTCGGCGAGCAGCTTCGAAAGAAAGCCGATGGTGGCGAAGGAGAGCGTCAGAAAGCCCGCCAGCGGCCCGAAGCCGAACAACGCCACGAACAGGATCGCGATGATCACTTCCTGGAAGCTGCGCGAGATGGCGATGATGCCGCGGCACGAGACGTAGATCCACCACGGCGCGACGTTGCGCGCCGCGCCGATGCCGATCGGCACCGAGATCGCGATGCCGACCACGGTCGAGGTGACCGTCATGGTGAGGCTTTCGAGCAGGCCTTCGTAGATGTCGCCCCAGCGGCTGACGAAATCCGGCGGGAAGAACGCGGCGATGAAGCGCAGCGCGCGCGGCAGGCCCTCGGCAATCCGGTTCCAGTTCACTTCGAGCGAGGCGAGCGCGAGCGTCAGGTAGACGAGCGCGCCGACGATCAGCGCCCAGCGCAGGCGCACATCGGCAATCAGCGGCGGTCGGCGCCAGCGCTGGCCGGCAATCGCGATCAAACGATCCCCGCCATGCGCTCCTCGTCGAGCGCGTCGTCGTCACCGCCATCGGTGCCTTTGCGGCGCGTCGCGGCAGTCGTCCAGTCTTCCTCGCCGTAGATGCGCGTCAGCACCTCCGGGTTGAGGCCGGAGGGCGGGCCATCGAACACCACCTGCCCGGCGCGCAGCCCCACCACGCGCTGCACGAACAGTTGCGCCAGTTGCACGTCATGGATGTTGATCACCGCGGCAAGGTGGCGCTCTGCGCACAGCTCGCAGATCAGCCGCATGATCTGGCGTGAAGTCTTCGGATCGAGGCTCGCGGTGGGCTCGTCCACCAGCAGGATCTCGGGCTGCTGCAGCAGCGCGCGCGCGATGCCCACGCGCTGGCGCTGCCCGCCCGAGAGCGCGTCGGCGCGCTTGTCGATCTGGTCGGCGAGCCCGACGCGCTCGAGCGTCTGGTAGGCCGCGTCGACGGCGGGCTGCGGAAAGCGGCGCAAGTAGCTGCGCCAGAAACCGACGTGGCCGAGCTGCCCGGAAAGCACGTTCTCCATCACCGTGAGCCGCTCGACCAGGGCGAACTCCTGGAAGATCATGCCCATGCGCCGGCGCGCGCGCCGCAGCTCGCGGCGCGACAGGCCGGTGATCTCGGTGTCGCCCAGCCGCACGCGCCCGGCGCTCGGCTCGACCAGGCGGTTGACGCAGCGGATCAGCGTCGACTTGCCGGCCCCGGAGGGGCCGATCAGCGCCATCACCTGGCCGCCCGGCACTTCCAGGTCGACCTTGTCGAGCGCGAGATCGCCGGTGCGGTAGCGCTTGGTGAGCCCCTCGATGCGCAGCATCGTCGCTACACGCTCACTTGCACGTGTAGCTGACGTTGTTGGCCGCGTCGATCTTGCGAATGACGTCCCAATGCTTCTTGTAAGTGATCGGGATGAACTTCGCCTCGCCCGACTTCTCGAACTCCTGCTTCAACGCCGAGCCCTCCCACGGAAAACTGAAGAACGCTTCGCGCACTTTCGCCGCGAGCTCGGGCTTGAGGTTGTAGGCGTGCCCGTAGCCAGTGGTCGGGAAGGTCTGCGACTTGTAGATCGACTTGACCTGGTCTTCCTTGACCACGCCGCGCGAGACCATGCGTTTCAGCACCGAGTTGGCGATCGAGGCGGCCGGGTAGTCCTTGTTCGCCACACCGAGGATCGAGTTGTCGTGCTTGCCCGAGAAGGTCGGCTTGAAGTCGGTGCCGGCGACCATGTTGAACTCGGCCTTGAGCAGCGCCGAGGGCGCCTTGAAGCCCGAGTTCGAGGTCTGCGAGGTGAAGGCCATGGTCTTGCCCTTGATGTCCTCGACCTTGTTCACGCCGCTGCCCGGGTAGGTAATGATCTCCATCTCGTAGCCGAAGCTGTCGTCGGCGTGCGCCATCATCGCAAAGGGCACCAGCCCGGCGCAGTTCACCGCCAGCGGATTCGAGCCCGTGTTGAAGCCGGCGATGTGCAGGCGCCCGGCGCGCATCGCCTCGATCTGCGCCGCGTTCGACTGCACCGGGAAGAATTGCACGCGCTTGCCGGTGAGCTTCTCCATGTGCTTCAGGAACCCGTCCCACACCTTGCCGTAGACCGCGGGATCCTCCACCGGCGTATAGGCGAAGATCAGCACCGGGGGATCGACCAGCTTGCTCGCATCCTTGGGTGTGTCGGCGACCAGGTCGCCGTCGGTGTCGCAGAAGCGCGCGTCGAGCGCGCCGTGTGGACAGTTCTGGGCAAGCGCCGGTCCGGCGCAGGCCAGCAGCAACAGCGCGGCGTACATGGTTCTTGTGGTCATCCCCTGCCTCCTCTCTGAATGATCTTGGAGTGTACTAAGGTCGGCACCTCGGGCGCCAACCGCTGGCCACTAAAAAGTCCTTGGAATCAGCCCTCTGCCTGCCGCCGTGGCGGCGCCCGAGCCGGTGCTTGCGGCCGCAACAAAAAACGTGTTCAATGAAAGCGTTGCAATTCACACCTGAGAACGCGGCTTAAATCACCGCTTGGATGCGAGGAAATCCCGTTCCAGACTTTTCTCTGCCTTCAACCGGCGGCGGCGCTTCCCAACTCGCGGGCGCCCCGGGACACGAAGCGGGCGCTGTACTTCTACCCCCACGACAACACCCCGGGCTGCACCGCCGACGGCGAGGGCATGCTGGCGCGCGAATGGCGCGGTGTGAAGGTCCCCGGCCACGCACAGGAGGTACTCGACTTTGCTAAAACCCTCTGATCGTCCGCTCGACGAACAAGACGAACAAGAACGGACCGCAGCAGCCGCCGAACCCCCCACCGCCATGGCGCCCAAGCCCCGCCCCCAAGCCAAGAAGTCCCGCATCACCAAGCTCTTCGTGCTCGACACCAACGTGCTGATGCACGACCCGGCGAGCCTGTTCCGGTTCGAAGAGCACGACGTCTATCTGCCGATCGGCACGCTGGAGGAGCTGGACAATCACAAGCGCGGGCTCTCCGACGTGGCGCGCAACGCGCGCCAGGCGAGCCGCTTCCTCGACGAGATCGTCTCGGACTCGGTGGCCGACATCAAGGCGGGCCTCGCCATCCGCACGCGCGATCGCGCCGGCACGGGCGGGCGGCTGTACCTGCAGACCGAAGCCATCAACGGCGGCCTGCCCGCGACCTTCGCCGCCGGCAAGACCGACAACCACATCCTGCAGGTCGTGCGGCACCTGCAGAAGGCGGCGCCGCAGCGTCAGGTGATCCTCGTCTCCAAGGACATCAACATGCGCGTCAAGGCGCGCGCCCTCGGCCTCGCGGCCGAGGACTACTTCAACGACAAGGTGCTGGACGACACCGACCTGCTGTACTCGGGGGCGCGGGCCCTGCCGGCCGACTTCTGGGACACGCACGGGCGCGACATGGAGTCCTGGAAGAAGGAAGGGCACACCTACTACCGGGTGCGCGGGCCGCTGGTGCCCAAGCTCCTGCTGAACGAGTTCGTGTTCGACGACACCGGCGAGCGCCCGCTCTACGCGCTGGTCAAGGAGAAGTCCGGCCGCAGCGCAGTGCTGGAGACCGTGCGCGACTACACCCACGCCAAGAACTCGGTGTGGGGCATCACGGCGCGCAACCGCGAGCAGAACTTCGCCCTCAACCTGCTGATGAACCCGGCGATCGACTTCGTGACGCTCCTGGGCCAGGCGGGCACCGGCAAGACGCTGCTCGCGCTCGCCTCGGGCCTGACGCTGGTGCTCGACCAGAAGCGCTACACCGAGATCATCATGACGCGCGTCACGGTGCCCCTGGGCGAGGACATCGGCTTCCTGCCGGGCACCGAGGAGGAGAAGATGCAGCCCTGGATGGGCGCGCTCGAGGACAACCTCGATGTCCTCAACGCCACGGACGAATCCGGCGGCGAGTGGGGGCGCGCCGCCACGCGCGACCTGGTGCGCTCCAGGATCAAGATCAAGTCGCTCAATTTCATGCGCGGGCGCACGTTCGTCAACAAGTGGCTGATCATCGACGAGGCGCAGAACCTCACGCCCAAGCAGATGAAGACGCTGGTGACGCGCGCCGGCCCGGGTACCAAGGTGGTGTGCCTCGGCAACATCGCGCAGATCGACACGCCCTACCTCACCGAGGGCTCGTCGGGCCTCACCTACGTGGTGGCTCGCATGAAGGACTGGTCGCACGCCGGGCACGTGACGCTGGCGCGCGGCGAGCGCTCGCGCCTCGCCGACCACGCGGCCACCGCGCTGTAATATCGGCTTTCCGCCCAATGCAGGAGTGAGCCTCGTGGATTGGCTTCGCCCCGCCGCCGCGGCGCTTGCCGCGCTCGCCATCGCGCTGCCCGCCGCCGCGCAGAAAGACCGGAACTACGAGCCGCAGGTCGGCCAGGCCGGCAAGGACGTCATCTGGGTGCCGACCCCGGACGCGGTCGTCGACCGCATGCTGCGCATGGCGCAGGTCACGCCCGACGACTACGTCGTCGACCTCGGCGCCGGCGACGGCAAGATCGCCATCGCCGCGGCCAGGAAGTTCGGCGCCCGCGCCCTGGGCATCGAGTACGACCCCGACATGGCGCGCCACGCGCAGAGGAACGTCGAGCGCGCCGGAGTCGCGGCTCGCGCGCGCATCGTGCAGGGAGACATCTTCTTGTCCGATTTCTCGCAGGCGACCGTGGTCACCATGTACCTGCTGCCGGCGCTCAATCTCAAGCTGCGGCCGCAGCTCCTCGCCATGCGCCCCGGCACGCGCGTGGTGTCGCACTCCTTCAGCATGGACGACTGGGAGGCCGACGAGGTCTCCAGCCTCGACGGCCGCCGCGCCTATTTCTGGGTGGTGCCCGCCGGCGTCGCCGGCGCCTGGACCCTGGAGCTCGCCGGCGGCGGTGCCGCCGACAAGCTGGAGCTGACGCTCGATCAGCGCTTCCAGAAGATCGAGGGCACCGTGGCCCTGCGCAACGCGCTCGGCGGGCTGCGCGACGCGCGGCTGCGCGGCTTTCACATCGCCTTCGCCTACGTCGACAGCAACGGCGTGCGCCGCGACTTCAGCGGTCGCGTAAGCGGCCCGCGCATGCAAGGGGCGTTCCGCGCCGACGACGGCACCGAAGGGCGCTGGAGCGCGATCAAGAAGTAACTGGCTTTCTGCAATCTCGCGCGGGCGGCACGCCCGCGCGCCGGTGTTATCCGATTTTCTGGTGCGTGCCGTCGCAGAACGGCCGCTTGCCGGTGTGCTTGCAGCCGCACAGCCACACCTTCTGCGCCTCGGCCACCGAGAACTTGACCGGCGTGAACGGACCGCCCTTGTGCGTGCCGTCGCAGAACGGCTGGCGCTTGGACTGCCCGCAGGCGCACCACCAGTAGTCGCCCGGCGC
>JAOTWE010000266.1 GCA_029863065.1 Betaproteobacteria bacterium | reverse complement strand
TGCCGCCCATGACCTGCAGCGCATCACTCGCCACTTCGAACCCGGCCTGGTTGCAGAATGCCTTGGCGATCGCCGTCTCCTCGGCCGAGGGCATGCCGCGGTCGGCATTGGCCGCGGCGCGATAAAGGAGCAGTTCGCCGGCATCGAGCTTCATCTTCATGTCGGCGAATTTCCACTGCAGGCCCTGGAACTCGGCCAGCGGCCGGCCGAACTGACGCCGAGTGAGCGCCCACTCTCGTGCGGTCTCATAGGCGTAGCGTCCTAGCGCGAGCGAGCGCGCGGTATTGCCAATGCGCTCGACGTTGAAGCCCGCGATCTGTTTCTTGAAGCCGCCAGGGCCGAGGAGCACGTTTTCGCGCGGCACGCGCACGTCCTGGAAGTGGATCTCGACCCATTCCTCCCCCGACATGAAGCGCGAGGGCTTGCCGAGCGTCACGCCCTTCCAGCGCGGCTCGATCAGCACCGAGCCGATGCCGCCCACCCCGGGGCCGTAGCGCACGTAGGCGAGGATCACCGACGCATAGGGGCCGTGGGTCGAAAAGATCTTGCTGCCGGTAACGCGAAACCCGTCGCCGTCCGGCGTTGCGCTCGTCTTCAGATCGGTGACCGCCGAGCCCGCCTCGGGCTCGCTCATGCCGAGGCACATCACCGTTTCCCCGGCGAGGATTGGCGCGAGGTATTTCTTCTTCTGCGCGGCGCTGCCGAACTCCGCGAGCACGCGCACCGGGCCGAAGTTGCCCGCCTGCACCACGTCGGCGCTTCTCGGGCAGACCGAGGCCACGGCTTCGATGGCGAGCACCGCGTCCATCAGCGTGCCGCCCTGCCCGCCGTCGGCCTGTGCAAGGGTGATGCCAAGCAGGCCTTGCTTGGCCATCAGGCGCGCGACGTCGAATGGGTGCGCGGAATCGTGTGCGCGCGCGCGCGCGCCCGCGGCGAGGTGCTTCTGCGCGAAGCCGCGCACGCTGTCTCGAAACAGCCGTTGCTCTTCGCTCAGCGTGAAGTCCATGCTCAGGCGGCGACCGCCGCGCCGCTGCGTATCAGATCCTCGATCTCTTTCTTGCTGAATTCGAACTCGGCCAGCACCTCGCGCGTATGCTGGCCAAAGAGCGGCGCCGGCCGCGCCACCTTGCCGGGCGTTGCCGAAAGCTTGATCGGCAGGCCGATCGCGCGCGTGCGGCCGGCCTTCGGGTGATCGAGCTCGACCACCATGTGGCGCGCCAGGGCGTGCGGGTCCTGGAGCACCTGCGCGATGGAATTGATCGGCCCGCAGGGCACGCCCGCCGGCTCGAGCAGCGCGATCCACTCGGCGACCGTTTTCGTCGCCAGCTTCTCGTTCATCAGGGCGACCAGCGCGTCGAGGTTCTGCATGCGGTGCGTGTTGGTGAGAAAGCGCGGGTCTTCGATCCACTCCGGCGCACCGAGCACGCGCACGAGCCGCTGCCAGTTGGGCTGGTTGGCGCCGCCGATGGTAAGCCAGCCGTCCTTGGCGTGAAAGGCCTGGTAGGGCGCCGACAGGATGTGCGCCGAGCCGGTCGGCCCGAGCGACTCGCCGGTGGCGAAGAAGATCGCCGCATGCCAGTAGGTCTGCTGGATGCCGGCCTCGAACAGCGACGTGTCCACCATCTGCCCGACGCCGGTCTTCAGGCGATGCACGTACGCAGAGACGACGCCGAGCGCGGCGAGCATGCCGCCGTTGATGTCGCACACCGGGCTGCCGACCTTGACCGGCGGCCGACCCGGCTCGCCGGTGGTCGCCATCAGGCCCGACATGCCCTGCGCGATGAGGTCGTAACCACCCTTGTCGGCGTACGGCCCGGTGCGGCCGTATCCCGAGATCGAGCAATAGATGAGCGCCGGGTTGATCTTCTTCAGCGTGTCGTAGCCGACGCCGAGCTTTTCCAGGGTGCCCTTGCGGTAGTTCTCGGTCAGCACGTCCGCCTTGGCCACCATGCGCTTGAGCGCTTCCTGCGCCGCCGGCAGCTTCAGGTTGAAGGCGATGCCGCGCTTGTTGCGGTTCATGGCCATGAAGGCCGCCGATTCGCCGTTCACCGAGGGCCGGTCCATGCTGCGCGTGTCGTCACCGCCGGGAATACGCTCCACCTTGATGACATCGGCGCCGAGGTCCGCGAGCAGCATGCCGCAGGTCGGGCCCGCCATGATCTGGGCGAGCTCGAGCACCTTGACCCCGGCGAGCGGGCCCATCTCAGCGCCCCTTGAACTGCGGTGCGCGTTTGGCGATGAACGCCGCGGCGCCTTCCTTGAAGTCTTCGGTTTCGAAGCAGGCATAGCTCTCGTCGTACTCCTCTTCAGTCAGCGGCCGCGACTCGGCCAGGCGCAGTGCGAATTTCTTGTGCCACCGCGCCACCAGCGGCGCGCCCTCGGCGATGCGCCGCGCGCAGGCGTAAGTTTCCTCCTCTACCTTGTCGTCGGGCACCACGCGGTTCAACAGGCCCTTGGCGAACGCTTCCTCGGCACCGAAAACGCGGCCCTCGAGCAGGATCTCCAGCGTCGCGGCGCGGCCGACGAGCACCATCAGGCCGGCCATTTCGTCGTAGGCGACGACCAGCCCGAGCTTCTTGATCGGCACGCCGAAGCGTGCCGAGGCGCCGGCGATGCGCATGTCGCAGTGCGCGGCGAGTTCCAGGCCGCCGCCGACGCAGGCGCCATGGATCAGCGCCACCGTGGGATGGCGCGCGCGGGTGACCTCGTGCATGGTGCCCGCAACTTGCTTGCCGTAGGCCTTCGCCGCCTTTGCATTGCTGCGCGTCTTGTCGAATTCCGCGATGTCCGCGCCGGCCGCGAACGCCTTCTTCCCGGCGCCGCGCAGCACGATGCAGCGCACCGCGTCGTCGGCGTTCAGCCGGCGAAAGGCGTCGCCGAGCCTGAGCCACATATCGACGGTCATGGCGTTCATCTTGTCCGGGCGATTGAGCACCACCGTGGCGATGGCGCCGTCGCGCTCGACATACACGGACTCTTCCATGGCCCCTCCTAGCGGTAGAACAGGTTCACCAGCGCGAGCGGGATGGCGGGCACATAGGTAATCAGCAGCAAGACGCTGATCAGCACGGCGATGAACGGCAGGTTGACCTTGGTGACGTCCCAGACGTTCTCCTTGGCGATCGAGCAGGCGGTCATCAGCACGCTCGCCACCGGCGGCGTCTGCTGGCCGATGGCGAGGTTGAGCGTCACGACCAGCCCGAAATGCACGGGGTCGATGCCGACCGCGTTCACCACCGGCATCACGATCGGCACGACGAGGATGATGGCCGCCGCCGAGTGCAGGAACAGGCCGATGAACAGGAAGAAGAAATTGAGCAGCAAGAGCACCGCCCAGGGCTCCTGGGTGAGGCCGACGATCACCTGCGCGAGCTTCTGCGGCACCTGCTCCTCGGTGAGGTACACGCCGAGCAGCGCGCTTGCGGCGACCAGCAGCATCACCGCCGCGGTCTGCACCGCGCCGTCGATTACCGCGGACCAGAGCTGCCGCCACTGGATTTCCCGGTAATACACGGCGATGCCGATGGCCGCCACGACCGCGAGCCCGGCACCTTCGGAGGCGGTAACGACGCCGCCGAAGATGCCGCCCAGGATGATCACCGGCAGCAGCAGCGCGAGGGCCGCGTCCTTGAACGTGCTCCAGACGCGCCGCAGCTGGAACGCTTCCTCGACCGGCCAGTTGTAGCGCACCGCGTACCAGTAGCTCAGCCCCATCATCGCCAGCCCGCCGAGTATGCCGGGGATGATGCCGGCGACAAACAGCTGCACCACCGAAGCGCCCGACATGACCGCATACAGGATCATCGGGATCGAGGGTGGAATGATGATCGCGAGCGAGGCCGAGGATGAGGTGATCGCCGCGGCGAAGGTACCGGGGTAGCCCTTCTTCTTCATCGCTGGCATCAGCACCGAGCCGAGCGCCGCGACATCGGCCACCGCCGAGCCCGAAATCTCGGCGAAGAACATC
>JAOTWE010000147.1 GCA_029863065.1 Betaproteobacteria bacterium | reverse complement strand
CGTCAGGCGCCCCTCGAGAAAAGCGCGCGCGTACACCCCCGGCGCCGAATGCGGCTGGAAATACACGAGGTCCGCGCCGCCCGGCGCGGCGTGACCGCGGAAGAAGTGGTTGAAGCCCACCTCGAACAGGTCGGCGGCCGAGGCGAAGCTCGCGATGTGGCCGCCCAGCTCGGCGTGCGCTCGGTTGGCGCGCACCACCATGGCGAGCGCGTTCCAGCGGATGATCGAGGCCAGGCGCTGCTCGATGGTGAAATCGCCCGGAAAGGGCGGCTGCTCCTGCGGCCAGATGGTGTTGCAGTACGGGGTATTGAACCGTGCGCGGGTCTGCACGTCCAGGGCGCCGGCGTGCTCGGTGAGCCGCCCCATGACGTAGCGCGCGCGCTCCTTGCCCGCGGCCGCGACCAGCGCGTCGAGCGCCTCTAGCCACTCCCGCGTTTCGGCCGGATCGGCGTCGAGCGACTCCCCCGTGACCAGCTTGGCGATGTCGGAGACGTTGGTCATCGCGGCGCCTTGAGTTTAGGTCGGCGGCACGCCCCAGATCGGCATATGAACTTTGCCGCAGCCATCGCGAATATTACGCTTTTTGACGGGGGGGGCTGCATTGCTAGCAGTACGTTTCAGTCTGCATAATCCTATTGCGCCGCCTACCAATCTTTGGCGGTCCCCAAAGGGGAGCGTATGTCGAAAGACAAGAATCGCCACGGCACAACTGGTCGCAGGGACCACGACGACCACGATTCCGGCCACAAGATCATGGACAAGGTCCATGTAATCCTGGGCACCAAGATCGGCGAAGAACTCCCGGGGACTGACGGCAGAGACCTCATCCTCGGCAAGAAGGGCGACGACAAGATCGATGGCGGCGCCGGCAATGACCTTCTCTTCGGCGGCAAGGGCATCGACTTTGTGTTCGGTGGCACCGGCGACGACTTTGTGTTCGGTGGCAAGGGCGACGACATTGTTGACGGCGGCGCCGGCAACGACAGGGTCTTCGGTGGCAAGGGCGACGATCTTGCCAATTACACGCGATCGGAGAACGTCGGCGCGCACGACTTCTACGACGGCGGCAAGGGTGTCGACACGCTGCAGCTCACGCTGACGTCGGCCGAGCAGGATGCCGCGAAAGATGAAATAGCCGCTTTCCAAGCTCTCCTGGGCGGCAAGTCAGACTCGTACTGCGACGACGGCAAATCATTCCATTTCGACAGCCTCGATCTCACCGTGCGTAACTTCGAGAAGCTCGAGATCGTGACCGTCGGCGGCGGCAACACAGCGCCGGTAGCGACGGATGACTCGTTTCCAACCAATGAGGACACGCCAGCCAGCGACAACTTGCTCAGTAACGACACCGACGTCGAAGACGGGCAGCCAGTTATCGTCAGCGCCGTCAACGGTGAAGCCGGCAACGTCGATGCGATGATCACGCTGGCTTCGGGCGCGCTGCTGACAGTGAACGCGGACGGCACTTTCAGCTACGACCCCAATGGCCAATTCGAGGACCTCGGCGACGGCTATACAAGGCTTGACAGTTTTGCCTACGTCGCGCGGGATTCCCTGGGTGCGGACAGCAATGTGGCTACGGTAAGCATCGTTGTTTCGGGGGTGAACGACGCGCCAGTTGCCGAGCCCGATGTAATTACCACAACGGCCGTCGACGGGCGAATTCGCGTCGCGGTGGTGGGTGACGCCCGGGGTACATACATCGATGCCGCAAACCAATTGAACACCGAGATTTTCAACGCTCATGCCATCCTGTACACGCCCGAAAAAGACTGGGCGGCGATGCTGAACGGCTACGAAGTCGTGGTGCTCGGCGACAGCGGGCCCTTTGATTACGGAACTGAAACTGGACTTTTCTCCGCCCTGCGCAGTTTCGTCGACAGCGGCGGCGGCGTGATCACCACGGGCTGGTTTGCTTCCGCCCTCTCGATCATCGATCCGTCCATGAGAGGCGACGCCGACTACATCACGCCGATTACGCCGGACGGCAACAACTATGCCGGTACTCGCGCGGCGGGTGCCGACATCATCACGGTGCTCGACTCGACGCACGAGATTGCCGGTGGCCTCTCGAGCTTCCAGTCCAGTACGAAATTTGGCTGGGAATTGGCGAAAGCGCTCGACGCGAGCGCAACGTTGCTGGCGACAGGCACAGCGACCGATCCCGACCAGACGAGCCAGCTTGGTGTCACCCTGCCGGCCATTGCCTACGACGAGGTAGGACTGGGCCGGGCCGCCTACCTGGGCGGGATGTATCTGGCGAGCAGTGCTTTCCAACCTGCCGACCCGGAGGCGATCCGCGCCGGTGTTCTCGACGAAATCTTCGAGCGTGCCGTGGCCTGGGCCGCCGGTGACCGAAGCGGCGGCACAGGAGCGACCGTCAGCATCGACGCCGTCCAGCTCCTCCTCAACGACACCGACGTCGACACGCCCCACGATGCCCTCCAGATCGGTTCCGTCTCGCCGTTGAGCGAGAACGGCGCCGCAATATCGTTCGACCCGACGACCGGCGAAATCGTCTACGCGCCGTCAGCGGACGGGCTGCAGGCGCTCCTGAATGGCGAATCCATTACCGACAGCTTCGACTACACGGCCTTCGACGGCAACCTCTACTCGGCTGCAGCGTCGGTCGACCTAACAATCGACGCCTTGATCTAGGCCGCTACATCGGCTCGCGCATCCCTCGCCTGAGGTAAGCCGTCACCGGCGCGAACATGTAGTCAAACGCCGTACGGCTATCGGTGCGGATGTAAACCTCAGCCGGCATGCCGGCCTGCATGCGCAGGTTGCCCGCATCCGCCAAAGCACCCGCGCTCACGTCCACGTGCACCACGTAGTACGGCGCCCCCGATTGCGTGTCCACCATGCGGTCGGCGGACACGTAGTGCACGCTGCCGGCGACCAGCGGCGTGGTGCGCGTTTGATAGGCCGTTAGCCGCACCTCGGCCGGGAATCCCGGACGCACGTGGTTGATGTCCTCGGGCCGGATACGCGCCTCGACGATGAGATTCTTGTCCTCGGGCACGATCTCCATCAGCACCTCGCGCGGCCCCACCACCGCCCCCGGCGAGAACACGCGCAGGCCCACCACCTCGCCCGCGATGGGCGCGGCGACGCGCTGCCGGTCGGAGGCATCCTTCGACGGCCGCAGCCGCTCTTCGAGGTCGAAGAGGCGCGTGCTGATTTCCTTCAACTCGTCGGTCGCGCTCTGCACGTAAGCGTTGCGTTGCGCCAGCACCCGCAGCTCCAACTCCGAGCTGCGCTGGCGCGTCTTGGCGAGCTCCGCGCGGTGATCCTCCCAGCGCGCCTCGTAGTCGGCGACCGCGCGCTCTAGACTCATGAGCCGGGTTTTCTGCACGAAGCCCTGCTTGGAGAGCTGCTGGTTCACCGCCAACTCCTCCTTCTGCGACTTCAGCGCACGCTCCTCGGCGGCGATCTGCCCGGCAAGCGCCTGCGCTTCGTCCACCGTGTGGCGGATCTGCTTCCGGAGCACCGCGACCTGGCTGTCCAGCGCCTCGCGCCGCGCGCGGAACAGCGCTGTCTCGCGCTGCAGGAGCTCGGCCACCTTGGGCTCGCCGCGGCGCGCCGCGAGCTCCGGCGGGAAGGTCACCGCGGGCAGGAAGGCGCGCTCCGCCTCCAGCCGCGCTGCCTTGGCGCGCTCGCCGTCGTGCTGCGTGCGCAGGAGATCCAGTGTCGCGTCCAGGCGCACGTCGTCGATGACGACCAGGACTTGCCCCTGCCGCACGTGCTCGCCATCGCGTACCAGAACCTGCTTGATGATGCCGCCTTCCTGGTGCTGCACGACTTTGCGGTTCATGTCCACCTTGACGAAGCCCGGCGCGATGATCGCCCCGGAGAGCGGCGCCAGCACGAGCCAGACTCCAAGCGCGAGCAGGCCGAGCGTGACCACCGCGAGGCCGCCGCGCGCGATGCGCGTCAGCTCGCCGGTCTCCGGGGGCCGGGCGCTCACGCGGCCCCCCGCACCGGGGGCATGCTGCGAGTCACGCGCGCGATCACTTCGGCGCGCGGCCCGAACATCTCGGCGACGCCATCCTTCAATACGAGGAGCTTTTCGATACCGGCGAGAAGGGAGGGCCGGTGCGCGACGACCACCACCGTCACCGCGGACTGCTTCAGGTCGCTTATAGTGCGCACGAGCGCCTCGTCGCCCTCCGCGTCCATGTTCGCGTTTGGCTCGTCAAGCACAACCAGGCGAGGTTCGCCGTACAGCGCGCGCGCCAGCGCCACGCGTTGCCGCTGCCCGGGGGAGAGGGCGGCGCCCGCTTCACCGACCTCGGTGTCGTAGCCCCGCGGCAGGCGCAGGATCATGTCGTGCGCGTGCGCGCGCTGCGCGGCACGAATTACCGCGGCGGCATCGGGCTCGCCCAGGCGGGCGATGTTCGCGGCCACGGTGCCCGAAAACAGCCCCACCGCCTGCGGCACGTAGCCGACATACGGTCCGAGCTGGTCGCGCGGCCAACTCGCCACGTCCGCGCCATCAAGCCGCACTGCGCCGGCCGCGGGTTTCCACACCCCCACGACGAGGCGCGCGAGCGTGGACTTGCCCGCCGCGGTCGGGCCGATGACGCCGAGCGACTCTCCCGCCTTCAAGCTGAACGAGACGCCGCGCAGGGCGGGCCGTTCGGCGCCCGGGAAACCGTAGACGACGCGCTCGACCGCGATTTCGCCGCGCGGGGCCGGCAGGGGTGTGCCGGGCTGCGCCGGCGGATTGGCGGCGAACAACTTCTGCAGCCGCTGCCAGGCGGCGCGCACCTCGACCAGGTGGCGCCAGCCCGCGACCAGCATCTCGACCGGCGCGAGCGCGCGCCCGAGGATGATGGTCGAGGCAATCATCACCCCCGCCGACAGGTGCTGAGCGATCACCAGGTAGGCGCCCGTGCCGAGCATCGCCATCTGGATGAACTGGCGCGTGAACTTGGTGAGCCCGGAGAAGGTCGCGCCCAGGCCGCTGGCGGCCGCCTGCTCGCCGAGCGCCGCCTCGTTCAGCGACTGCCAGCGCCGCGTCACCGCGCCCTGCATGCCGAGCGCGCTCACCGTCTCCGCGCTGCCGGCCGCCGCGTCGACGAAGCGCCCGGCGCGCCGGCCGGCGGCCAGCACCTGCTCGAGCGGCGCGCGAGTCAGGCGCTCGTTCAGCGCCGCGAGCGCGAGCATCAGCACCGCCCCCGCCAGCGCCACTGCGCCGAGCACGGGATGAAACAGATAGATGAGGACGAGGAAAAGCGGCAGCCACGGCGCATCGAAAAGCGCGATGACGCCGGCGCCGACCAGGAAGTTGCGCAGCGCGGAGACATCGCGCAGGCCGTTCAGATGCTCCGCCCCGGACAGGCGCGCGGTCTGCGCAAGCAGCCCTTGGAGCACCTTGGGGCCGAGCCGCCGGTCGAGCACCACGCCGCAGGCCGCGAGCAGCCGCGCGCGCAACACGTCGAGCGCCGCCATTACCGCCAGCGCGAGCAGCGCCGCCACCGAGAGCATGACCAGCGTCTCGTCGCTGCGGCTGGAGAGCACGCGATCGAACACCTGCAGCATGTAGATCGCCGGCACCAGCAGCAGCGCGTTGATCGCCAGGCTGAAGAGCCCCGCATAGATGAAATAGCGCCGGATACCGCGGACCAGATCGCGCACTGTCCCTCCTGCGTTGCGCGTGGGCATTATAGCGAGGCCGCTCGCCCTAGCCCGGGGGCGCCTTCACGATCTGCGTCTGCGTCACCAGCGCGACCAGCTTGCCGCCGGCGCCGGTGACGCGCGTTTGCCACACCTGCGTCGTCCGCCCCTTGTGCACCGGAGTCGCCTCGCCGGTGATCACGGTGCCTTCTGCGGCGCCGCCGATGAAGTTGGTCTTCGACTCGATGGTCGCGGTGCTCGCGTCCCGCGGCATGTTGACGATCGTGCCGATGGCGCCGAGCGTGTCGGCGAAGGCCATGATGGCGCCGCCGTGCGCGATCCTGCCGCCGGTGCACAGCTCCGGGCGCACCCGCAGCGTGGCTATCACCCTGTCCGTGGTCACGTCGGCGAGCTCGATGCCGAGCAGCTCGGGCAGCAGGCCCTTGAGCTTCTCCTGGATGGATTGCTTCAGATCCATAACGCGGGTCTCCTTCTTTCAGGGCCGCCGGAAGAGCGGCAAACGCTCCGAATCGGGCCGACCACCGCGCCCTCACCCGCGCGAGAGCCACCGGTTCGACGCCGGCACGAACATCAGGACCAGCGCAATGACGGCGAGCAGCTTGAACATCAGACTGGTGACGGTGGCAGCGGGCAGCGCCGCATAGGCGGCGCGCAGCGCCTCCAGGCTCCAGTGATACTGCGCAAGATCGAGCAGCACGATCGCCGCCAGGGCAACGCGCGCCCACGACCGCCGCTGCAGAAGATTCCACGCCAGCAAGGCGCAGATCGCCAGGTACGCGACTGCTGCCACCGGAAACGCCATCGGGTTATGGACCAGATTCCAGGCGACCCCCACCAACGGCAGCAGGACGAAAATCGCCGCGGCCGCCAGCAGCGCGGCCGGCGACTCGCCCGGTTTCAGGGGCGTCAGCATCTGGCGCACGCCGCGAGACGCCATGTCCGCTATGCCCGTCCGGACGTCGATGGCTGCTTCGAGTTTGTTTCAGCGCCTGGGCTCGCCATGGCACTGAGATAGGCAAGCGATGCCACGCCGCCCAGCACCACGCCGGCGATGGCATCGAGCGCAACATGCTGCCGGGTCGCGACCGTCGAATAGAGGATGCCGACGCAAATCAGGACGTTGCACACGCGCAACCATCGCGCAGCGCCCAGGGAGGCCAGCTGCGCGTTCAGCGCCACCGCCGTGAACACGCAGAATGCTGCGTGCAGCGAAGGACAGGCATTGCCGGCGACATCGACGCGCTTCAGGAACTGGATCGATGGGTGCGAGGCCCAGTTGATGGCGAAGTCGGGAGTGCGCGTCGGCAGAAGCATGAAAAACGCAAGGCCGGCAATGCTCATGGCGAGCGAGGTCAAGCCGAATGCCACCAGCTCGCGCAGGTTTCTGGCCAGCGCGGTGCCCAGGGAAATGTAGACCCACAGGAACGCGTACAGCGGAAAGGCGAGCGGCTGGAAACCGATCAGCTCGTCGACCCAGATCACCGGCATCACCGTAACGGCGCCGAGCGGATGGCGCATGACCAAGAAATACGCGTAGAAGAAAAGCGCGATGCCGCCCGCGGTCGACAGCATCTTCAGCACCCACAGCGTTCGCACTCTCGCCCGCAGGCGCCGTTGCCAGCTCTGGGGCGCGAGCGCCCCTGTAGCGTCGCGCTGCGCGCCAATCACCGTTGGGTCGCCTTGCGTTTCCGGGACTGAATGATGCGCCACCTCCTCCGGCGCAAAATTCTACAGTGAGCCGCTACCAAGCAATTGCTTTGCAGGGGGTGCGCGACTAGACTGAAGCGCGCATGAGCGCGACGCACGAGGTCCTCAACCAGAGCGCGTCGCTCGAGGACTACAACCTCTACGAGACGAACGCGGCGCTCGCCGGCGCGCTGGCGTTCAATCTTCCGGCCGCGCGCCGAGCGCCGGCCAGCGTCCGCATGCTGGCGCTCGGCGCCGAACTGGGCGCGCGGCGCACCCTCGCGCTCGCCGACGCCGCCAACCGCTACCCGCCCGAGCTGAAGACGCACGACGCACGCGGGCGGCGCCGCGACGAAGTCGAGTTCCACCCGGCGTGGCACGAGCTGATGTCGCTGGCGCTGAAGCACGGCCTGCACACCGCGCCCTGGGCCGAGCCCACGACCGGGGCGCACGTGGAGCGCGCCGCCGGCTACCTGCTTTACTCCGAGGTCGAGAACGGCACGCAGTGCCCGGTGACCATGACCTACGGCTCGGTGCCGGCGATCCGCGCCGACGCGCGCCTGGCGGCTGCCTGGCTGCCGCGCCTGTATTCGCGGCACCCGGACGCGGCGCTCATCGGCATGGGCCTCACCGAGAAGCAGGGCGGCTCCGACGTGCGCAGCAACACCACGCGGGCGGTGCCGCTCGGCGACGGC
>JAOTWE010000146.1 GCA_029863065.1 Betaproteobacteria bacterium | reverse complement strand
TAAGCCACCAGGGCCAGCTGCCGTCGGTCACCATCTCGTTCGACCTGAAGCCGGGTGTGGCGCTGTCCGAAGCCATCGGGTCCATCCGCGACAGCACGCGCGACCTGCAGGTGCCCGCGACCATCAACGCGAGTTTTTCCGGTACGGCGCAGGCGTTCGAGGACTCGCTGCAGGGCATGGGGATCCTGCTCGCGCTGGCCATTCTCGTCATCTACCTGGTGCTCGGCATCCTGTACGAAAGCTTCATCCACCCGCTGACGATTCTGTCGGGTCTGCCGACCGCCGCGCTCGGGGCGCTGCTCACGCTGCGCGTTTTTGGCATCGAGCTCAACATGTATGCGTTCGTCGGCATGATCATGCTGATCGGCATCGTGAAGAAGAACGCGATCATGATGATCGACTTCGCGATCGAGGCGCAGCGCAGGGACGGCAAAGCGCCGCACGACGCGATCCGCGAAGCGTGCCTGGTTCGCTTCCGGCCGATCATGATGACCACCATGGCCGCGCTCATGGGCAGCCTGCCGATCGCGCTGGCCTACGGCGTGGGCGGCGATGCGCGCCAGCCGCTCGGCCTGGCGGTGGTCGGCGGCCTGCTGCTGTCGCAGGTGCTCACCCTGTACATTACGCCCGTGATCTACCTGTACTTCGAGCGGCTGCAGGAGTGGATGGCACGCCGCCGCGCGCCGGCCGATTCTCGTCCGGCGCCACGCACCCTTCCGGGAGCAACATGACCGACACGCGCAACCTCGCCGTATTCTGCGACTTCGAAAACATCGCCCTCGGCGTGCGCGACGCCAAGTACGAGAAGTTCGACATCGGCCGCGTGCTGGAGAAGCTCCTGCTCAAGGGCTCGATCGTGGTGAAGAAGGCCTACTGCGACTGGGACCGCTACAAGGAATTCAAGACGGCGATGCACGCCGCGGCGTTCGAGCTGATCGAGATCCCGCACCGCAGCCAGTCCGGCAAGAATTCGGCGGACATCCGCATGGTGGTCGACGCCCTCGACCTGTGCTACACCAAGGAGCACGTCGACACCTTCGCCATCGTCAGCGGCGATTCCGATTTTTCGCCTCTGGTGTCGAAGCTGCGCGAGAACGCGAAAAACGTGATCGGCGTCGGCGTGAAGAACTCGTCCTCCGACCTGCTGATCTCCAACTGCGACGAATTCATCTACTACGACGACCTGGTGCGCGAGGACGAGGCGAAGCGGCGCGCGGCGAAGAAGCGCCGCGAGGCGCGGCCGGCCGGCGCAGCCAAGGAAGCCGCGCCCAGCGACGACAAGAAACAGGAGGCGTTCGACCTGGTGATCGAGACGCTGCAGGCGCTGATCGCCGAGCGCGGCGAGGGCGAGAAGATCTGGGGCTCGATGGTGAAGCAGGCCTTGAAGCGGCGTAAGCCCGGGTTCAACGAGTCGTACTACGGATTCAAGGCCTTTTCGGACCTGCTCGAGGAGCTGAAGAACCGTAAGCTCCTCAGCCTCGAGCGCGACGACAAGTCCGGCGGCTACGTGATACGACCGGCGAGCGGCACCTGACGCGCTACCTCAGGGATTGAGCTGGCGGTAGACGACGTTGGCGAGCCTGAGCAGCTCGTCCCGGTCGAGATCGGCCGACGACAAGGCGTAACCGAACTTGCGGTCGATCCAGTAGAACACCTGCACGTTGCCTTCGCGTGAGAAGCGGAACGCGGTCTCGCGCTGATCGGGTGCCTCGGTGCGCACGTAGAGCGTCACGCGGCGCCCGGGCGCACTCTGGTACATGAACTGCGCCACTGGGCCGGGATCGCGGGGCAGCAGCCGCCCGCCCACCAGCGTCATACCCTCGGCCTCGAGCCGGGGCGCGCGCACTTCTGCACCGAGTCGCTTGGAGAGCCAGGCAACCAGATGCTGCTCCTGGTCCGCGCCCACCTCGACTGGATGCCGCACCTCGGGCGCGTAGGTAGCGTGCGCGAGCGCGGCGCGGTGGGCAAGCAGCGGCGTATCCGCCTGCGCCAGCGGCGCCGCCGCACGCTGCGCATGCAGTTGCCAGCCCGTGATACCGCCCAGCGCCGCACCCAGCACGAGCCATCCGGCGATCGCCGCCGCGGCGCGCCAGCGCGGGCGACGCAACACCGCGCCTTCCAGCCGCTCGGGCACCGGCTCAACGAGCACGGGATCGTACTGCGCACGCAATTGTTCGTTGAGCGCGCGATAGGCCGCCGCGCGCTCCGCCTCCTCGGGGCGCGCCGCCAGCCAGTCCTCGACCTCGGCGCGCCGCCCTTCGGCCAGCCGGCCGTCGGCCCAGGCCTGAATGTCGGCTTCGCTCACCAAGTTTTGCTCTTCGCTCATTTCACCACTTGCAATTTGGAACCGCCTTTCCCGTGCATCAAGATGCGCACTTTCTCGCGCGCCCGCGCCAATCGCGACATCACCGTGCCGATCGGAATCCCGAGCGTGCGTGCGGTCTCGTCGTAGCTCAGGTCCTCGAGCGCCACCAGCAGCAGCACTTCGCGCTGCGCCGCGGGCAGCACGGCGAGCGCGCGCTCCAGGTCGCGCACCAGCAGCGCGTCGCCCTGCACCGCGCGCTGCGCCAGCTCGGGCATCTCGTCATCGAGCGGCGAGGTCGGCCGTGCCGCGCGCACCTGGTTGACATGCACGTTGTGCATCACCGTGAACAGCCAGGCGCGCAGGTCAGTGCCGTGCCGGTACAGGTGCAGCTTCGACCAGGCGCGCTCGAGAGTGTCCTGTACCAGGTCGTCCGCCGCGGCGCGCTCGCCGACCAGCGCCCGCGCGTATCGCCGCAGGCGCGGTATCAACGCGATCAGGCTCGGGACATCGCTCATCGTGCAGAACACTGCTCCGCCGCACGCTATTCCGTCAACAACTGCCGGAACTCAACGCGGCGCCTCGGCGATCGGCGGCACACTGCGCAGGTAGGCGACCAGGGCTGAAAGGTCCTCCGGCGTCAGCTGGCCGGTGGTGTTGCGGATCACTTCCCCCATGGTTTCGCCGACCACATCGCCATCGGGGGTCAGGCCGCTGCCGAGAAATTCCTTCAGTTCCGTGTCGTCCCATTTCTTCAGGCGCGTGGGCGTCAGGTTCGGCGCCCCGCCGCCCTTTGCCAGCTTCGCGCCGGCGAGCGCCCGGCTGTCGTCGGGCGCACCGAGCCAGTTGCGCGGGGTGTGGCACTCGCCGCAGTGCCCGAGCGCAGTGACGAGGTATGCGCCGCGATTCAGCGCCGGCGTGCGCCCGGGACCGGCGACGAACGGCCCAGGTGTGAAGTACAGCATCTTCCAGAATCCGACCAGGAAGCGCCAGCCGAACGGAAAGCTTAGATCGTGCGCCCGGTTCGCCCGTTCACTTGGCGGCAGCGAGCGCAGGAAGGCCCACAAGTCGCGCGCATCCTCGTCCGTGATTTTCGTAAATGACGGGTAGGGAAACGCGGGGAAGAGGTGCGCCCCGTCTACCCGTTTGCCGTCGCGCAGCGCGCGCAGGAAATCCGCTTCGCTCCAGCGCCCGATGCCCGCCTGCGGATGCGGGGTGATGTTTGGGCCGTAGAGCGTGCCGAAGGGGGTCTTCAGGGCGCGGCCGCCGGCGTAAGGCACGGCCCCCTTCTTCACCTCCGTGTGGCAGCCGAGGCAGCCGCCCAACTTTGCCAGATAAGCGCCGCGGCTGGCGTCGCCCTTCGCGCTTGCAGGCGCGGCGAGCCCACCCAGCATCAAGGCAAAAAAGAAGAGCCCCGCGCAAACGGGGCCCCAGCTTGCGCGCAAGCGCGGTCTAGTTCTTCTCGCGGAAATCGTCGTGGCACCCGCCGCAGGTCTTGCCGACGGCGCCAATCTGCGCCTTGACCGCGGCCTCATCTCCGCTCCTGCTCACGGCGACCAGCTTGGCGGTTTCATTTTCGAGGCGGCTAGCGGCAGACTTGAACCCCGCACTGTTGTCGAAGATCGCGGGCAGCGCCCGCGTCTTTACATCGACGCCGCGGGTGCTGGCGTCGAATCCGTCCCAGGCCATGCGGCTCAGATTATCTAGAAACCCCGCATTGCGCTGGACAACCGCGGCGTTGTAAGGGGCCTTACCCTGGGCCATCGCGGCCATGGGGCCGAAGTACTTGCCCTGCAGCGTCATCACCGCCTGGCGCTGTTTTACGAGAACTTCGGGCTTTGCCTGCGCGAAGGCGACCTGCGCCATCGCCAAACCCAGCACGACACCCATACCGGCTGTCGCCAGTTTCCTCATCATCGGAATCTCCTCAAGTTGGACCAACCGGGGGGTGAACACCCCACGCCGGCTTTCATTTCGCCCGCGGACTAGCGCAGTCCCGCGGCGTATTCGGCGACCGCCTCGATCTCCTCGTCGCTCATGCGCGCGACGACGCCGCGCATCATGCCGTTGGGATCATTGGCGCGCGCCCCCGCGCGGAACAGCTTGAGCTGCGCATCAACGTACTCCGCGAACTGACCGGCCAGGCGCGGATACTGCCCCGGGATGCCGGCGCCGTCGGGCCCGTGGCAACCGGCGCAGGCGGCAACGCGTTTCTCGGCAATGCCGCCGCGCCAGAGCTTCTGGCCTTTGGCTGCCAGGTCCTTGTCGCTTGCCACCGCCGGGCGCAGGCTCTGCGCCGCGTAATACGCCGCCAGCGCGCGCATGTCCGAGTCCGACAGGATCGCCACCATGCCGGCCATGATGGCGTTCTCGCGCGCGGCTTTCTTGCCGCCCTGCTGCTTGAAGTTGGCGAGCTGCTTGTATACGTAACCCGCATGCTGGCCCGAGAGCTTGGGGTTGGTGGGCGCAACGCTATTGCCGTCTGCGCCGTGACAGGCGGCGCACACCTGCTTGGCGAGCTGCTCGCCTCGCGCGAGATCGGGCTTGGGGGCGTCCTGCGCCGCGGCCAGCACGGCCCACAGCAGCCCCGTGGCGGCCATCGCCGCCAACATGCGATTCATCCTGAAACTCCCCGGATTCGGTAGGAAACGCCTCATTTTATTAGAATTTCAGACATGTCGGAATCCAGCAGCGCGTTTTCCCGGGTCGAGTTCCTGATTTCCGCAGGGATTACCGGCGGCCTGCCGCCGCAGGATGCGCCAGAACTGGCATTCGCCGGACGCTCGAACGTCGGCAAGTCGAGCGCCATTAACGCGCTGGCCAACCGCCGGCGCCTGGCGTTCGTCTCGAAAACGCCCGGGCGCACGCAAACCATCAATTTCTTCGATCTTGCGGGTCAAGGGCGGCTCGTCGATCTGCCGGGATACGGTTACGCACGCGTACCACAGGCAGTGCGCGCGGAGTGGGACCAGTTGGTGGGCGGTTATCTCGGTACGCGCAGCGCGCTCGCCGGCATCGTCGTGCTGATGGATGCGCGGCGCCCGTTCACGGAGCATGACGAGCACCTGCTCGAGTGGCTGCGCCCCGCCGGGCGGCGGCTCCTGGTGCTGCTCTCGAAATGCGACAAGCTGTCCAGAAACGAGCGGGATGCGGCCCTGCGGGGCGCGCGCGCGCGGCTAGGGTCACGGGACCCGGGCGCGCAGGCCCTGCTCTTTTCCAGCCACAGCGGCGAAGGCGTTGAGGCGGCGCGCACGCTGCTCGAGGGCTGGCTGCGTGCGGAGCGCGAGGCATAAAAAACCCCCGGTAAAGGGGATATAAACCGGGGGCAAACGCCTTAATTGGGATTAAGGCAACCCGCTCAGGGAGGAGAAGCGGGAGACGATCAAATCGTCTAGAGGTAAGATTGTCGGCGGCGCGGAAAGTTCCTCGAATCGAAACTCCCAGGAAAATCAGTAGTATGAAGATCTATGGCCGGTTCCCCGCCGTGCGCATGCGGCGCATGCGGCGCGATGATTTCTCGCGGCGCCTGATGCGCGAGACGGTGCTCACGGCGAATGACCTCATCTATCCGGTCTTCGTTCTCGACGGGAAAAACCGCACTGAGGCCGTGGCTTCGATGCCCGGGGTCGAGCGCATGACGGTCGATCGGCTGCTGCCCGTGGCCGAGGAGTGCGTGAAGCTGCGCATCCCGGTACTGGCGCTGTTTCCGGTGATCGAGCAGAAACTGAAGACCACCGACGGCCGCGAGGCCTACAACGCCAAGGGCTTGGTGCCGCGCGCGGTCGCGGCGCTCAAGAAGCGTTTTCCCGAACTCGGCATCATGACCGACGTCGCGCTCGATCCCTACACCTCGCACGGCCAGGACGGCGTCGTCGACAAGACCGGCTATATCGTCAACGACGTGACGTTGGCCGTCCTCGAGAAACAGGCCCTGTGTCAGGCGCGGGCCGGCGTCGACATCGTCGCGCCCTCGGACATGATGGACGGGCGCATCGGCCGCATCCGCGCGGCGCTCGAAAAGGCCGGCCACATCCACACCAAGATTCTCGCTTACGCCGCGAAATATGCTTCCGGCTTCTATGGTCCGTTCCGCGACGCGGTCGGCTCCGCGAAAAATCTCGGCAAGGGCGACAAGAAGACCTACCAGATGGATCCGGCGAATTCCGACGAGGCGCTCTGGGAGGTCGGCCTCGACCTCGCCGAAGGTGCCGATATGGTGATGGTGAAGCCGGGACTGCCGTACCTGGACATCGTGCGGCGCGTAAAGGACGAATTCAGGGCGCCGACCTACGTCTATCAGGTTTCGGGCGAATACGCGATGCTGCGCGGCGCGCTCGACCGGGGATGGCTGCCGCGCAGTTGCGTCCTCGAAGCGCTGCTGGCCATGAAGCGCGCCGGCGCCGACGGCGTCCTCACTTACTTTGCGCTCGAGGCGGCGCGCGAACTACGCAAGCAGTAGGGTGGGCCCGGGCCCAGCCTACCCGAAAACCACCGCAACACCGTGCGCGTCCTCGGCGTTCACGGCGAGCGAGCCGTCGGCGAGAGGCACGGGCTTGAGTCCATTGCGCCGCAGGACCCCGGCGGCGTGCGCGCGATCGGCGACGCGGATGAACAGCGCCGCGACCAGCGGCCGCGGCCGCAGCGGCAGGCCCACGCCGTGCAGGCGATGCCCCAGCTTCCAGCGCGAAGCGAGCGCGATCGGCGCGCTGCCGCTCGGCACCAGCAGACCTTCGTCGATCTTTTGCGGCCGGGCGACGAGCAGCCGGCCGTAGCTCGCGGCCGCAGCCGCTGCATCCTCCACCACCACCGCCACTGCGGCGATCTGTGTCGCGCCGACCGCGTGGCGAACGTACTCCGGCCGCCACACCAGCTCGCGCGTGAAATGCTGGCAGGCGAACATCAGGCAGCCCGGCGCGGCGTCGCGCGGCAGCTGCACGATGCGAAAGCGCGCTTCACCGAGGTCGGCGACCGGGCGCGAGAAATCGAGCGGCGCGTCCGCCGCGATGCCGTCGGCCGCCAGCTCGGCGTACAGCCCGCCGGCGTCGTCCGTGGCAAGCGCGAGCGCGCCGAGTCCCTCGCCCTGCGCCAGGAAATCGCTGAAGGACCGCAGCGCGGGATGCGGCCTGGGAACCGCCAGCAGCTCCAGGTAGTCGCGCTCGAACATGACGCAGTGATTCTGCGAGCCGAGCGAATGCGTGGCGCGTGGCGTGAGCGTAAGGCCCATGCGCGCGTAGGCGAGGCGCGCGCGCTCGAGATCGCGCACCAGGATCACGGCGTGATCGATCCCCTTGATGTGACGCCGCATGGCTGCGCTCAGTCGGCGGCGGCCGCGAGCTCGAGCGTTTTCAGGAAGCGCTCGGCGTCTTGGTAGCCGATGACGCGTAGCCCCTGGATTTCGCGGCCCTCGGCGTCGAAGAAGATGATGCCAGGCGGGCCGAACAGCGAGAAGCGCTTGAGCAGCGCCTTGTGCCCCTCGTTGTTCGCCGTGACATCCGCCTGGAGGAGCAGCATGCGCCCGAACAGCTGCCGCACGCGCGCGTCGGTGAAGGTGAAGGCTTCCATTTCCTTGCAGGACACGCACCAGTCGGCATAGAAATCCAGCATCACCGGCTTGCCGGGTGCGCGCAGGGCCGCATCCAGCTCGCCCGGTGAATTCACGCGCTTGAACGCGATGGGCGCCTCGCGCGCCTCGCCCATCAGCCCGGCCAGTGGACGCAGGGGATCGCGGCCGCCGGAGAGC
>JAOTWE010000145.1 GCA_029863065.1 Betaproteobacteria bacterium | reverse complement strand
CGCCGGCGAGCCTTTCAGCTACGTCCTGGCCGTCGCCAACCGCGGCCCGCGGCCGCTCGAGGGCGCGACGCTGCGCGAGCGGCTCGCCGACCCCCGGCCGCGCTACGACGAGTGGCGCCGCGCGCGCGAGCCGGGCGAGGAGCGCCGCAACTGGTTCGACCGCAACGTCGGCTACTTTCGCTGGCGCTGGCTGATCGAGCGGCGCACGCCGCAGCCGCCGCAGGAAGCGGCGCTCCCGGCACTCGCGCCCGGCGCGCGCCGCACGCTGCGCCTCACGCTCACGCCGCGGCGCCGCGGGCGCATCGAGCTCGCCGGCCTCGCCCTCGGCCGCACCGATCCGCTCGGGCTCGTCCGCGGCCTAGCGCGCGTGCCGCTCGAGGCGCGCGTCATCGCCCTGCCGCGGCGCTACCGCCTGCCGCGCCTCGCGCTGCCCGGGCGGCGCAAGCACCAGCCGGGCGGCGTGTCGCTCGCGAGCTCGGTCGGCGATTCCGAGGAGTTCCTCGCGCTGCGCGAGTACCGCCCGGGCGATCCGCTGCAGCACATCCACTGGAAGAGCTTCGCGCGCACCGGCCGGCCGATCGTCAAGGAGTTCCAGGACGAGTTCTTCGAGCGCCATGCGCTCATCCTCGATACCGGCACGCGTCGCGGCGAGGACGCCGCGTTCGAGGACGCGGTGGCGGTGGCGGCGTCCTTCGTCTACACCATCGATACTCAGGAATGCCTGCTCGACCTGCTGTTCGTCGGCGGCGAGGTGCGCCACTACGTCGCCGGGCGCGGGCAGCTGCAGGCCGAGCACATGCTGGAGGTGCTCGCCGGCGTGGGGCCGAGCGCGCCGCAGAGCTTCGAGGCGCTGGCGCGCGCCGTACTCGAAGCGCGCGCACAACTCGCGAGCTGCATCCTCGTCTTCGTTTCCTGGGACGAGCCGCGCCAGCGGCTCGCCCAGGCGCTGGTGGCGAGCGGCATCGAGGTGCGCGCGATTCTCGTCTGCGCGCGCGAGGCGGCGCCCGCGGGCGCGCCGCCGTGGCTCTCGGTGGTGCACCCCGGCGCCGTGGAAGCGGCGCTCGCGGGACTCGAGCGCCGGGTGCTGCGGTGAGCCTGCCGCCGTTCATTTGCGGCGCGGCGCTGCTCTTCTGGGGCTGGCAGAGCGGCAACCTGCTGATCGCCGCGCCGCTCGCGCTGGCGCTCGAGGCGCCGCGCTGGCTGCGGCTGCGCTTCGCGCTCGACGCCGCGGACTACGCCCGCATCGCCGACCTGTGCACGGTGTTCTTCGTCGGGCTGGCGGTGATGCTGGCCATCGACCGCGGCGTGGCGCACGGCGTGATCGGCGCCTTCCGCTGGCTGCCGGCGGTGCTCGCGCCGATCCTTCTCGCGCAGCGACTCGGCGAAGGCGGGCGCGTTCCGCTCACGGCGCTGTTTCGCTACCTGCGCAAGCAGAAGGCGCGCCATCCCGAATTGCAGGTGCCGATGGTGGATACGGGCGGCGTGTTCGTGGTCCTGTGCGTGGTGGCCGCCGGCGTCGGCAATGCCACGTCGCAGGCGTACTACGCGGGCGCGGTGCTGCTCGCGGCCTGGGCGCTGTTCGCCACGCGGCCGCGCCACGCGCGGCTTTCGGCCTGGGTCGTCCTGTTCGGCGCCGGGGTGGGGCTGGGCTACGCCGGGCACGTCGGCATGTCGCAGCTGCAGTCCTGGATTGGCGGCCTGATCGCCGACTGGCAATTTGAGCGCGCCGCCTCCGACCTGTCGCGCAGCGTGACCGACATCGGCACGCTGGGGCGCCTGAAAGAGCGCGACACGATCCTCGCGCGCGTCTACGGCGCGCCGCGCGACGTCGTGCGCGCGCACCTGCTGCACCGCGCGAGCTACAACGCCTACATCGGCACCACCTGGATCGGGCGCCGCGCGCAGCGCGAGGAACTGCAGGCCCAGGAAGGCGGCGCCACCTGGACGCTCGACGACGGCGCGCGGCAAGGCAAGATCGGCCTCGCCGTGCGCGTCGAGCGCCGGCGCACGGCGCTCGCCCTGCCCCCTGGGGTGACGCGCCTCACTGGCCTGGCGGCGACCGAGGTGTCGCGCGACGGCCTCGGCCTGGTGCAGGCCGTGGTCGAGGGCGACTGGATCCAGTTCGACGCCGAGTTCGGCGAGGGCATCGCCAATTACGAGCCGCCGCTCCCCGAGGACCGGACGTTGCCCTTCGGCGAGCGCGCGGCGTTCCTGCGCATCGCCGGCGAGCTTGGGCTTCCCGGTCTGCCGCCCGCCGAGGCCGTGCGCCGCGTGATGCGCCACCTGTCGGGATATTCCTACTCCCTGTGGCGCGACTCGCCGCCGCCCGCCGGCGTGACGCCGCTCGCCGATTTCATGACGCGCACGAAGAGCGGGCACTGCGAGTATTTCGCCGCGGCGGCCGCGATCCTGCTGCGGGCCGCGGGCGTGCCCACGCGCTATGCCACGGGCTACGCCGTGATGGAATACAGCGACCTGGAAAAGGCTTACGTGGTGCGCGCGCGCCACGCCCATGCCTGGACGCGCGCCTGGGTCGGCGGACGCTGGATCGACCTCGATCCGACACCGCCCGACTGGTTTGCCGAGGAATCGAGCCGTCTCGCGCCGCTGTGGGAGCAGGTGCTCGACTTCTTCCGCTGGGCTGCCTACCGCTGGAGTCAGCGCGGGGAATTCCAGGCAAGCGACGCCTGGTGGGCGGTGCTCGCCGTGCTGGTGGTGATCCTCGCGTGGCGGCTGCTGCGGGGAAAGCGCGTCACGCGCGGCGCAAAAGACGCTGCGCCGGCCTTGCGCGACTACCCGGGCAAGGACTCGGAATTCTACGAACTGGCGAAGTCATTGCCGCCGCGCGAACCGGGAGAGGCGCTGTCGGCATGGCTCCTGCGCGTCGCGCCCGGCCGCTACGACGAGGCGCTGCGGCTGCACCAGCGCTATCGGTTCGACCCGAGGGGACTGAGCGAAGGCGAGCGCGCCCGGTTGCGGGAAGTGTGCCTCTCGCGATAGCGGTGCCGGCGGTGCCTTATTTCCGCTCCGCCTGCAGGGCGGCCACCAGCGCGTGCAGTTCCGCCACGGTCGCTTCCAGCGCTTCGATCCGCGAGCGCAGGGACGCGGACTCGCCGTCCTCCTTGTCGTGCAACGCCGCGACCGCCGGCGCGGCGCGCTGATCCGCAGCGGGTGCGCCGCAGAGCAGGTGGGCCCAGCGGTTCTCCCGCGAGCCGGGCTGGCGCGGCAGCTCCACCACCAGGGGGCCGGCCGGGCGCGCCGCGAGCTCGTGCAGAAAACCTTCCGCGGCGGAGATGTCCGCGAACTTGTGGAGCCGGTCGCAGTTGATGCGCAGCTCTCCCGCAGTCTGCGGCCCGCGCAGCATCAGCACGGCAAGCAGCGCCGCCGAGGTCGTCGGTATCTGCAGCACGCGCTCCATGTTGTGCTCGTAGCGCGGCACGCGCCCGCCGCTCGATTCGATGACCAGCGTCATGCCCCTGAGGCTGTCGAGCGCCTCCTGGGCCTCGGCGTCGCCGATCTCCATGACCGGATCGCGGCTGCTTTTCTGATTGCAGCCGGACACCAGGGCGTTGAGCGTGAGCGGATAGGTATCGGGAACCGTGCGCTGCTTTTCGGCCAGTACGCCGAGGACGCGGGCTTCTACGGCAGACAGCGCGGGTACCGGCGTTGCGGTCATGGCTTCATACTACGCGAAGCGCATGCGGGAACTCTGCCGCGGCCGGGCAGCCTCAGGTACATGAAACCAGTTTTCCTGCTCTTGGTCGCGCTGCCGGCGCTCGCGCAGGAGCAGGACGTGCAGCGCGCGCTCATCCAGCGCGATCAGCAGTCGGCGGAGTTCGCGCTGCGGCTGCAGCAAACCCAGGAGACCCCGCCGCCCGCGGCAGGCGATCAACGCCAACTCAACGAGCGGCAACGACTGGAAAACGTGGGCGAGGAGCAAGTCCAGTCGGTGGAGAAAGAGCTGCCACTGGATCTGCGAGCCTATGAGCGCCAGCGCGCGGCCGAGGAAAGGACGCTCGCGTTGCCGAGGCCGGTGGTGCGGGTGCCGGAACCTGCAGCGCCCAGGCCGCTGCCCTTGGAGCCGCTCCCGCGGCCTGGACGCTGATCAGTTGCAGAATCCGAGGATGCGTTCCTCCGCCGTGCACTGCCTGACGGGCTTCACCAGCGACCTCGCTTTGGCCTTGTTGACGCAGGCGCGGATTTCCCTCGTCGTGGGCGGATAGTAGATCCAGCCCGGGGCAAGCGGCGGCGTATCCAGGCTGACCTCGCGCCACTTCGGGTGGCCCTTCTCCTGCAGCGTCGCGAAATTCTGGCACAGCGAGCGCGCAAAACGGGTCAGATGGCTCTTCGTGTACTCGAGGTTGTAGTCGTAAGTGACCAGGAACGCTCCCACGGCGATCGTCGTGAAGCTCTCCGTCAGCAGGTTGGGATAGCTGCTCGCGTTGACGGTCGAGTAGGAATAGACGGTAAGCGGCAGCTTGCTCGAGGGATGCTGAGGGTCGAACTTCAGCAGCTTGATGTACTTCTGCGCCTCGGGCTTCATGTTGGCGATGAGCGGCGCCGGCTGCCCGGCCGCGACCACGACGACGTCGACCGACTTGTCGCCGATCAGCTTCACCAGCGCTTCCTCGTTCGAGAGGAAACTGTCCTGCGCTTCCGGGATGGGCGCGTTGAACATCATCCGGTAGAGCGTATGCGTGATGAGTGCCGCGCCGCTGCCCAGAATGCCGCCGTTGATCTTCGCCTTCTCGATGTCGTGGAGATAATTCATCGGCGAATCGGCGCGCACGACGTAATGGATCTCGGTGTTGTAGAGCGGCAGGATCACGCGCAGCGGCCGGATGATGGTGCCCGCATCCGCTTTGCCCGCTGCCGCCCGGTCGAGGAAGGCCTGGTAGACGTCCGCCTGCACGATCGCGAACTTCACGCCGAGGTCGTAGCGAAGGTGCTTGATGTTGGCGGCCGAGCCCGCCGTGGACAGTACCTCGAGATTGATGTCGGCATCGGGGGCGACGAACTTCGATAGATCGTTGCCGATCGCGAAGTACGTGCCCTTCGTATTGGCCGTCACGATCTTGTATTCGGCCGCCGCGACGGCGGCGCCGCTGCCAAGGCAAAGCAGCGCCACCATGCCTGCGCCGAGCAGCGTCCCGACAACCGATCTGGCCATGCTATTCACTCCTCTGTGTGGATCCTCGCGCGCACAGCCCCAGGGCCTCGACCGCCTCCGTGCACGGCTCCGGGCGCGGCGCTTCCAGCGCCCCCGCCGGGCCCGGACCGGTCGCCTCAGGACGCGCGCTCGCCGCCTTGAGGGCGGCAACGGCTTCCGCCTGCCTGCGTTCCTCGGGCGTCATTGTGCACAAACCAAGGGCTTCCACCGACTGCGTACACACTTCCTGACGAAGCTGCTGATTGCGTGCCTTGCCGGCCGCGGATGCCCTGGGACGCGCGATCTGGCCCGCGGCAGCGTTCGCTGGCCGTGATTTCTCGGATTCGCGGTCCGCGCGCGGCTCGGTCTCCACAACCGGCGCACGGTCGGCAATCGGCGTCTCGAGCGGTGCGGCCGGAGGGCTGACGGGCTGGGCGGTCTCGTCGGACTTGACCGGGGCAGCATCGGCGCGACGCGCGCCGCTCGCGGCCGCCGGCTGGGGCACTTCGACGAGCGAGCTCTGGCGATAGCCGTAATAGCCCGTCACCGCGATCGCCGCGATCGCCACCGCGCCAATCATCGCTGCGGGACGCCAGCGCGGCGAGGCCCGCGGCGCCTCGATGGCGGGCGGCGCGGAGTCGCCCTCCCCCGTCCCGCGCCCCGGGAGCGGGCTGTTGCACTGGTAACAGGTAGTGGCCGTTACGTCGCTCACTGCCCCGCAACGCGGGCACGGTACCAGGTGCAGCGCGCCGCCGCAGGCGTAGCAAAACTTCGCCTCCGCCGGATTGACTTGTTCGCAGAATGGGCAGGTGTTTGGAGACATGAACGAATCTGCAGGCCGATCGGGTGAGGTTCGCCGATGACGGGGATTGTAGGGCGGTCAAGGTATGGGCGATACCAGACAACAAGAGTGAAATAATGTCAGATCAAATCCACCGATTACCCGCGTCGGGCATCGTTCGTGGCTCAGTAAGCGCCGTCGCATCGCTGCTCGGACGCTCGCCGATGCGATCGCCGACGCGGGAATCTTGGACGGATGGCGCGTAAGAGCGCTTAGAGAGGATGTTGCTGATGAAAGGCCCTGCAGAATATGGCACTGGGCACCTGGAGATGGATCCCCCGGGTCAGGCGAATCGCTCCCCGGTAATGACCGATTGCCCGGCGCCGGCGAATCCAATAAGCTCTTGATCAAACAGGCACTAAGAGGATTCAGGTACGAAGAGATGTTAAGAGTGGCGCCGAACCGTCCGGCGGATTGACATTGTGGAAGGAGAAATGCCGTGAGCGTCAGGAGGTGTGCAGCCGTAGGGCTAGTGGCTCTGGTGCTGGGGGTTGGAGGATGCACTACGGCCTATCCGCCGTTGGCCCCCGGAGGCCAGGTCGATGCGCCCTATCTGATCGGCCCAGGCGATACGCTCGAGATCCGCGTGTGGCGCAATCCCGAGCTGTCCATGAGCATTCCGGTGCGCCCCGACGGAATGATCTCCACGCCGCTGGTAGAAGATCTGCCGGCGAGCGGCAAGACTGCAACGCAGCTTGCACGGGACATCGAAAAGGCCCTGGCCAAGTATATCCAGACCCCCGTGGTCACGGTCGTGCTCACCAGTTTCGTCGGGCCTTACGGTCAGCAGGTCCGCGTGATCGGCGAGGCCGCGAAGCCCCAAGCGCTGGCCTTCCGCAATAACATGACACTTCTTGACGTGATGATCGCCGTAGGCGGTATCACCGATTTTGCGGACGGGAATAAGGCCAGTATCCTGCGCATGAGCGGCGGCAGGAGCCAGCAGTTCGGGGTGCGGCTGGTAGATCTGCTCAAGAGGGGCGATCTGTCGGCCAATGTGGCGATGCGCCCCGGCGATGTTCTGATTATTCCGCAGAGCTTATTCTAGCCTCTGGCATGGCGAGAACCCCGATGACCTCTCCCTGGGAGTCCTGACCGGCGAGTACGGCCAGAGTTCGTGCCTGCCGCGATCGAGGGAATTTCCCGCCGGCTGCCGTCCTGGCGCAAGACTTTGTCCGGTATGACATTTGCCGCAATTTCCGGGTTAAGCTGAACTACGTGTGGATGAAGGCACACGGAGGATCCGAGTATGCACGAGCTGGCCGATCAACTCCTCTCCCACCTGAAGGCCATCTGGCGCTACCGATGGTTCGCGGTCGTCATTGCCTGGATCCTCGCATTAGGCGGCTGGACCGCCGTCTACCTGGCGCCAGAACGCTACGAAGCTGAGGCCCGGGTCTACGTGGATACCCAGTCGGTGTTAAGGCCCTTGCTGGCCGGCCTCGCGGTGCAGCCCAACGTCGACCAAGTGGTTTCGATGATGGGCCGAACCCTGATCAACCGCCCGAATCTGGAGAAGGTGATCCGGATGGCTGATATGGATATCGCGCTCAGGACTTCCGAGGACCGGGAGCAATTGATTACCCGCCTGAGCAGAGAACTCACCATCCAGAGCGCCGGCCACGAGAACCTCTACACCATCGCCTATACCGACAAGAAACCCCAGGAAGCAAAACGGGTGGTGCAGGCGCTGCTCACGATCTTCGTGGAAGGAGGCCTTGGCGACCAGCGAAAGGACTCTGAAACGGCGCGGCGCTTCATCGACGAGCAGCTCAAGATCTACAACGACAAGCTGGTGGCCGCCGAGAACGCGGTGACCGAGTTCAAGCGACGGCACATGGGGCTCATGGCGGGCGACAGGCGAGACTACTACGCGCGACTGGTCGAGGCGCAGACCGCCCTGAGTGGGGCAACGCTGGAGCTCAAAGAAGCTGAAAACGGCCGGGTCGCGATCAGGCAGCAGCTTGCGGCGGGTGCGGCAGAAGCCCTCCCGTCTCTGCTGGGCGATAAGGACGCGGGCGAAGGGGTCAACGTCGAGCTCGACGCCCGCATCCAGGCCCTCGAGAAGAAT
>JAOTWE010000144.1 GCA_029863065.1 Betaproteobacteria bacterium | reverse complement strand
GCGGAGAGCTCCCGGTGAACACGAACGGCGGCGGCCTGTCGTGCGTGCATCCCGGCATGTACGGGATCTTCCTGCTCATCGAAGCGGTGCGACAATTGCGGAGGGAGGCCGGGGACCGGCAGGTGCGGGACGCCGCCGTCGCCCTCGCGCACGGCAACGGCGGGGTGCTCTCCAGCCAGATAACCGCGATATTGGGAACCCAGGACACGCTATGACCGATCTCTCGCACGTGAACATCCCGTCCCTGCGCAGCAAGGTGAGCGCCGAGGAATGGCAGGCGCGCGTGGACCTCGCCGCCTGCTACCGGCTGATTGCGCACTACGGCATGAACGACCTGATCTACAACCACGCCACCGCGCGCGTGCCGGGCGAGGAAGGCCACTTTCTCATCAACGCCTACGGCTACGCGTACGAGGAAGTCACCGCCTCGAGCCTGGTGAAGATCGACTTCGACGGCAAGGTGGTGCTCGACTCGGGCACCGGCTACGGCATCAACCAGGCCGGCTTCGTCATCCACAGCGCGATCCACCGCGGCCGCAAGGACGTGGCGTGCGTGATCCATACGCACTCGCCCGCCGGCATGGCGGTGTCGGCGCTGAAGTGCGGTTTGCTCCCGCTCACGCAGAACGCGATGTTCTTCGGCGAGATCGCATATCACGACTACGAAGGCCCGGCGATCGACCTCGATGAGCAGCAGCGACTGGTGAAGGACCTTGGCTCGGCCTCGGCCATGATCCTCAGGAACCACGGCCTGCTCACCGCCGGGCGCACGGTGTGCGAGGCGTTCGTGGTGCTGCACTGGCTCGAGCGCGCCTGCCAGGCGCAGGTGATGGCGATGGCCTGCAACACGGAGCTCAACCACGCCGGCGCCGACGTGGTGAAGCTGACCAACGAGCGCTACGCGCCCGGCAAGCGCCGCAAGATCACCGAGCTCGAGTGGCCGGCGCTGTTGCGGATGCTCGACCGGCGCGATCCTTCCTTCCGAGAGTGATGCGGCTCGCGCCCGCCAATCCGAAGGCCCGGCATGCCCGCCGACCTGAAAATCGCTGAGATCAAGGCCTATCCCACGTCGTTTCCGGTGCCGCCGGAGAACCGGGTGGCGCTCGGCATCGGCACCGCCGTCAAGCGCGATGCGGTGGTCGTGAAGGTGAGAACCGAGGGCGGCTTGGTCGGCTGGGGCGAGTCGCATCACGGGCGCGCGCACACCGCGGTGGCGAAGCTGATCGAGACCACGCTCGCGCAGCTCGTCCTTGGCATGGACGCATCCGACGTGGTCGGCGTGTGGAAGAGAATCTACGACAAGCAGCTCGCGAGCCACGGCATGGGCGCGGGAACCTGCCTTGCCATGAGCGGCATCGACTGCGCGTTGTGGGACATCCGCGGCCAGGCGGCGGGCATGCCGCTGTATCAACTGCTCGGCGGCGCGAAGAAAGGCATCCCCGCCTACGCCGGGGGCGTGTCGCTCGGTTTCCAGGCACCGGGACCGCTGATCGACGAGCTGCGCCGCAACCTTGCGCTCGGCTACAAGGCGGTGAAGCTGCGCGTGGGCGATGCCGTGAAGCGCGACATCGGGCGCATCCGCGCCGTGCGCCAGGCGTGCGGCGAGGACCTCGTGATCCTCACCGACGCCAACATCGGCTACAGCGTCGAGGACGTGCGCCGCGTGATGCCGGCGCTGGACGAGCTCAAGGTCGGCTGGCTGGAAGAGCCCTTCCCCGCGCACGACTACCGCAGCTATTCGATTGCCAAGGGCTTCGGGCGCACGCCGCTCGCCGCGGGCGAAAACCATTACACGCGCTTCGAGTTCAACCGCGTGATCGAGGACGGCGCGATCACCATCCTGCAGCCCGACCTGTCGAAGACCGGCGGCATCACCGAGGCGCTGCGCATCGCGGCCATGGCCTCGGCGTACAAGCTGCCGATCCATCCGCACAGCTCGATGACCGGGCTGAACCACGCCGCGTCGATCCATTTCCTCTGCGCGATCGACAACGGCGGCTACTTCGAGGGCGACGTGTCGCGCGCGAACAAGTTCCGCGACGAGCTGGTGTCCAAGCCCTACGAGGTCGACAAGGACGGCAACGTCTGGCCGCTGGACAAGCCCGGGCTCGGGCTCGAGGTCAACGAGGCGTTTCTGGAGCAGCACCCGGCGATCGAAGGTCCGGGCTACATCTGAGCTCGCGGTAGTTCACGGCCGCGCGCAGCTGTTCGGCATCCTGCCGCAGCGCCTCGGCGTACGCCGCGCAGGCCTCGTCGCGCAGGCCTTCCTGTTGCAGCGCGAAACCGAGGTTGTTGAACGCGCGCGCGTTTGCCGGCGACTGGCGCACCGTCTCGGTCCACAGCGCGACCTCCGAGCGGTAGTCCCGGTTGCGCAGGACCGTGCCCAAGGCGAGCACCAGCGCGAGCGCGGCGGCCAGCGCCGTTCTGCCGCGCGGCATCAGCGACAAGGCGAGCCCCGCGAGCGCCAGCGGCCCGATCGAGGCGAGGTAGAGCTGGCGGTCGTTCACCGCGTCGAGGCGCGGCAGGAACGAGTTGGTGGGCGCGAGGTGCAGAAAGAACCAGAGCAGCGCCAGCGCATACCACGGCTGCACGCGTAGCAGCACGAAGCCCACGGCGACGGCGGCGATGACGGCGAGGCCGGCGACCGGCGGCAGCGCGGCCACCTCGGGATCGATGTTCGGCGGCACGGCGAGGATCAGCACGCCCGCGTGCCGCGCGATCGCGCCGGTCTGCAGCGCGAGCTGCTCGCCGAAGGTGCGGAGCGCCAGGCTCGCTTCGAGCATCTCGCGATAGCGCGGCAGCGCCGCCATCAGGGCAAGGCCCAGCCCGAGCACGCCCCAGTGCCATGCCTGGCGCCGCAGCACCGGGCGCAGTTCGAAGCGCCGGCGCACATCCAACGCCTCGCACAGCAGCAGCGCGAATGGCAGCGTGACGGCGACTTCCTTGGTCGCCAGCGCGGCGAGGAACAGCACCGGCGAGCCCCAGCGCGGCGCCCCGCGCAGATAGGCGAGCAGGCTCGCCAGGTAGAAGAAGGCCATCATCGAGCTCGAGCGGCCCGAGAGGTAAGTCACCGCCTCGGTGTGCGCCGGGTGCAGGGCGAAGAGGAGCGCGGCGACGAACGCGGCGACGCCGTCGCCCGCCACGCCCATGCGCGCGAACAGCGTGCGCAGCAACTGCCACACGAGCAGCACGTTCGCGGCGTGCAGCATCACATTCACCGCATGAAAGGCGTAGGTGCTGCCGCCCCCCGCGCTCCAGCTCAGGGCGTACGACAGCTTGAGCAGCGGCCGGATGCCGGGCATCGAGTCCCACCAGGCGCCGAGCGAATGCACCGCGCCCTGGCGCACGATGACGTTGAAGTCGTCGAACTGGAAGCTGCCGAAGAACGCGTTGCCGTAGGCGGCGAGCGCCGCGGCGAAGAGCAGGCTAGCGTGCATGCGCGCGCGCCAGGATCGCGTGCGCGCCCCACCAGCGGTCGCGCGCGCCGAGCATCACGAGGAGCACGCGCCGGCCGTCGCGCACCGAAAGCGCGATCAGGTTGTGCCCGGCGCCCCGCGTCTGCCCGGTCTTCACGCCGACGACGCCCGGGAAGTGCTCGATCAGGGCGTTGGTGGTCTTGACGCGCACGACGCGCGCGCGGTCCACGCTCGCCACCTCGACCTCGGGCCGGCCGACGAGCGCGGCGATCTGCGCCCGGCGCATCGCGACGGTGGCGAGGCGCGCCAGGTCGCGCGCCGTGCTGTGCTGGCCCGGTGCATCGAACCCGCAGGGGTCGGCGAAGCGCGTGTCGCGCATGCCGAAGAGCGGCGCTTTGTCGTTCATGCGCGCAACGAATGCGCCGCGGCCGCCGTTTCGCTCGGCGAGCGCGGCGCAAGCGTCGTTCGCGGATCCGACCAGCATCGCCGCAAGCAGCGCGTGCGCCGGCCAGCGCTCGCCCGCGCGCAGCCCGAGCCGCGCGCCGCGCGCCGCGGCCGCGTGCGCGCTCACCCTCACCGCGTCGTCGAGCGGCCCGTCTTCGAGGACCACCAGCGCGCTCATCAGCTTGGCGAGGCTCGCCGGCGCGCGGCGCGCGTCGGCCGCGTGCGACCAGAGCGGCGCGCCGTCCACGAGCACCAGGTAGGCGGCGGCGGTGCCCGGAAACGGGTCCTGCTGCGCCCGCGCCGTCGCGCCCGCCAGAGCGGCGAGCGCGGCGAGCGCCAGGCGTGCCAGCACCGCGGCTAGTTGCCGAACAGCTTCTTCAGTGCGCGGGCGCCTTCCTTGACGCCCTGCTGCACCGGGTCGACGGGCGCGGCCGGCTTCGCGGCGGCACGCTGCTGCGGCTGGGCGAAGCCGCCGGCGTACTTGGCACAGATCGCCTTGTACTCGGAGCTCATCGCGGTCGTGTAGTCGCGACCGGCGCAATGCTGCCGGGCGAGCGCCTGGGTCTCGGCCGGGCAATGGTCGGCCACGAACGGCCAGTCGCGCCCGCTCACGCCGCTCTTGCACGCGGCGGCGAGCGCCTGCGGATCGGCCGCGCACTTGTAGTCGGTCATGAACTTCCCGTCACGCGCCGCAAGGGCGCCCTTGCACGCCGCCGCCAGGACCGGCTCGGTCTGCACCCCGCAGAACCTCGCCGCCTGCTCCCAGCCGCCATTACGCAGTCCCTCCTTCTGCACCGCGGCGCGATAGCCGCCGTGCGTGCGCATGCCGTTTGCCGTCTTCTTCACGTGCGCGCAGTAATCGCCCTCTCGAACAGCGTGGTGGAGAACTTCTCGATGCCTTCGTTGCACATCTGCGCCATCTGCGCGTTGCCCTGCGCCTGCATCGCCGCGGCCTGCTGCTGCATCTGCGCCAACTGCGGATCCTTGTGCGTCTGCGCGTTGCAGGTGCCGGCGAGCTTGCCAGCGTAGACGATCTTCATCTCGTCGCCGTCCTTGCCCTTCATCTGCATGCGGCCCTCGAGCGTGTCGCGGTTGCGCGTCATCTCCCCGGTGCCGCTCATCGCGTCCGCGCCCGTGCACACCACCTTCCACGTGAACTTGTTGCCGACCTGGCGCTGGTCGGTCACTTTGCAGTTGGGGTCCTGCTGCCCGAACCCCTCGGCGCGCGTCTCGCCCTTCTTCATGCACACCTGCTGCGATTGAGCGGGCATCTGCATGCCCGCCATTTCCATCTTGGTAGTCACCTGCCACAGCTCGTCCGACCCCTGCGCCTGCACGAGCCCCGTCACCGCCAGGCCGAGCGCGGCCCACGCCAGTCTCCGAACCGCCATTTTGTTTTCTCCCCTAGGGCAAAGGCCCCGCGGCGATCATAGCAAAGCGTCAGGCCTGCGCCAGCCTGTACACGATGTATAACGCGCCGATGTAGACCACCGGGATCGCCGGCGCGAGCGCCCGCGCCCAGGCGAATGCCGGGCGCTGCACCCCCTTCCACACCAGGTAGCCGATCAGCATCAGGGTGAACGCTGCGAGTCCCGCCGCGAAGTGCGCGCCCTCCATCTTGCCAAGGAGCGGCGCCGGGCTGAACAGGTCCGAGAACGTCAGGATGGTGACGTTGAAGGCGTTCGAGCCGTAGACGTTGCCCATGGCAATGCCGTAGGACTTGCGAAGGGTCGCCGCCACCGTCACCGAGCCCTCGGGCAGCGTGGTAACGATCGATACGAGCAGCACGCCGATGAAGCTCGCGCTGATGCCGGAGATCTCGGCGATGCGGTCGGCGCTCGCGGCGAGGAAGCGCCCGGCGACGATCACTACCGCCACCGAGATGCCGAAGCCGATCCAGGCCTTGCGCGCGCTGCCGGTGGGCGCCGGGATGTCCTCGAGGTGCATGTGCTGGCGGCCCGCCGTGTACACCGCGCGCATGCCGGCGAGGTAGCCCGCGAAGACGAGGAGCGCCCCGAGGCTCGTCGGCCCGAGCTTCACGTCGCCAGCGAGGCCGAAGGCGAGCGCGAGCGCCACCAGCCCGAGACCCACCAGGATCAGGATCTCGGTGTCGCGCCCCTGGCCGCCGAAGAGGTTGCCGATGCCGAAGGCGAGACCCACGCAGCCGAGCACGAACACGTTCATCATGTCCGCGCCGAACACGTTGCCGAGCGCGAGGCCCGGGGAGTCCTCGAGCCACACTGCCGAGATATTGACCGTCACTTCGGGCAGCGAGGTGGCGATGCCGACCAGCAGCGTCCCCACCCAGAGCTTGCCCCAGCCGGTGGCCTCGGCGAGGTCGTCGCCATAGCGCGCCAGGCCAATGCCCGCGGCGATGACGAACGCCGCGCTGACCAGAAAGACGAGAATCGCCCCGCCCAGAGTTTCCATGTTTCCCCTTTCACGCCCGCTTCGCCCCTGCCGGCGCGTCAGGGAAAGCCCCGCCGCATCCGGCGAGGTCTTGCTTGCGGGGTGACCGCCAGCGGCGCCGGGGAGGGATCCCGTCTTGACGGCGCCGCCGCAGGCGGCCTTGCGGCCGCTGGAAGCTACTCCCCTCTGGGAGGAATGTGCGCGCGGATTATGTCGGTTGCCGCGCCATCGCGCTAGCCCAGCACCTAGAGCAGCGCCGCCAGCATGGCCGCGGCGACGGCGACGAGCAACGCCCGCTCGAGCAGCGGCAGCGCGCCGCCCGGCACCACCTGCACCGGCACCTGGGTCGTGCGCAGCAGGCCCGCGGTGAGCGAATCCTCGAGCAGCCGCGTGAGCGAGTTCTTGCGCGCCGTGCCCAGCACGATCTGGTCGGCCTGCAGCTGCTGCGCCATGCGGTCGACGGTTTCCGCGCGCGGGCCGAGCTCGACGTGCGCGCGGTAGCTCACGCCGGCCTGCTCGAGCAGGCGGCGCGCGCCCTTCAGCGCGCGCTCGCCGGCAAAGCGATGGTAGGCCATGCGGTCGCGCGGGCTGAGAAACCGCGCCAGGTACTGCGAGAACGGCGTGCGCACGTTCACAAGGTGCACGTCGAGCGCCCGCCCGGAGGGCGCCAGCCCGAGTACGTGGCGCACCCCTTGCAGCGCGCTCGTCGAGCCGTCGACCGGGACCAGAACGCGCAGCGCGCGCGCGCCCGATGCCGCCGGGAGTACTGTGCCCGGAGAGGCAAAGTCGACGACGTGCTGCATGACGCGCTCGCGCAGCTTGCCGTGGTTGATGAAGAACCCGCCTCCCACTATCCCGCCGACGACGGCGACATATCCCGCCCACACGACGGCCGGATGGCGCTCGAGGAAGTCGAGCGCCATCGGCTCGCCGGACATCATCTTCACCGCGGTCCAGGCAAGCACGCCAGCGCCGAAGTACACGATCACCGGGTAGCGTTCCAGGAAGCGCAGGAACAGCTGGCTGCCGAAGATCACGATCGGGATGCTGATTACCAGGCCGAGAACCACGAGGCCGAAGTGGCCGTTCGCCGCGCCCGCGACCGCGAGCACGTTGTCCAGGCTCATCAGCACGTCGGCGGCCACGATGGTCTGCATCGCCTCCCAGAAGCCGCTCGCCGCCTCGACGTCGTCGCCGCCGCCGGCGTCGTTGTCGATGATCAGCTTGTAGGCGATCCACACCAGCAGCAGGCCGCCGACGAACATCAGGCCCGGGACCCGGAGCAGCCAGACCACCACCACGGTCAACACCGAGCGCCCGACCACGGCGCCGACCGTGCCCCAGACCACCGCCTTGGTGCGCAGCGGCGGCGGCAAGTTGCGCGCCGCGAGCGCGATGACGATGGCATTGTCCCCCGAGAGCACGAGGTTGACGACGATGATGGCGCCGAGCGCCGAGAAGAATTCAGGCGAGACGAGCTCCATGGCTTCTCCGGGTCAGCTGTAGAGCGCGTTCGGCAGCCAGGTCACGATGGCCGGGAACACGTAGACGATGGCCATGCAGATGATGACGATGACGAGGAACGGCAGGCAGCCGTTGAAGATCTGCGTGAGCAGCACGTGCTTCGGCGCCACGCCCTTCAGATAGTACGCCGCCATCGCCATCGGCGGCGACAGGAACGCGGTCTGCAGGTTCAAGGCGACGAGCACGCCGAAGATCAGCGGATCGATGTGGAAGTGCCCGAGCATCGGCAGGAAAATGGGCACGAAGATGATGATGATCTCGGTCCACTCGAGCGGCCAGCCGAGCAGGAAGATGATGAACTGCGACAGCAGCATGAAGCC
>JAOTWE010000143.1 GCA_029863065.1 Betaproteobacteria bacterium | reverse complement strand
AACGGCGCTTATGTCGTGTCGCGAGCCGCTATTGGCAAGAAACAAGTGCCGCAGAATCTCCGGTCGCGATGAAACTTGGACTGCATAAACTGGTGCCGAGCGTTTGTATCAAGACGGATAGGAAAATCTATTCACCCCTGGCCGCATGTCGCCCCACAAGATGGCCCTTCTCCCGCTCCTCGGCCCCGGCGCGATGGCGCACAACGGCGCTTATGTCGTGTCGCGAGCCGCTATTGGCAAGAATCCACCTGGCAATCTATCCGCTCGGCGCGGCTAGGACAATGGCTGCGTGGCGCAAGGCGAACCAGCCTCTCGCTTAGCAGATTCAGGCGATGTCGGGAACGGCGTGATAGGTCAGAATTGGCGCGGCTGGCCGGGGCGGATCCGTAACGGGCGGCCCAGGTCCCCTTCCTGCCGCAGTTTGCGGCGCCCACAGACCCAGGTGGCTGAGGATCTTGCGGATGACCGCCTTGTCGTCGATGAGGGCGATGACGCGCATGGGGCTCTTGCAACGCGGGCATTCGAGCGGATCGACTTCGTAGACCTTGTGGATCAGGCGCGCCCAGGTGGAGCGCACGCGCGCGGCTTCGCGAGCATCGACCTCGCGGGTGGTGACCTCAGCGGGCTGGGCCTCCATGCGTGTGCGCTTTCCCCGGCTGCGGTTCGAATACCAGCCGGCGTAGCGCACCAGGTGCTCGAAGCGATCGGGGATGTGAGCGCAGAGCTGCGCGAGCCAGTCGGCGCCGTGCATGATCTGGAAGTTGCGCTTGAGGGTCTTGTGCATCCGCGAGCGGTAGATGACCGTTTCGGATTTCAGGTCGTAGGACATCTTCTCCAGTGAGAATGGTGCGCGCAGCATGTACTGCGCGAGCCTGCGTCTGCCCGCCGCATCCTTCGCACGAACGCGGACGCCGTTGTGCGCCGAGAACCCGGTGTGCCGCCAGGCGAGCATGCGGCCCGCAAGGGTTTCCGAAACGAGGCCTTCCCGCCGAAGCAAGGACAGAACCTCAGCTCCGAACCAGGGCTCGATCAGCTTGCGCGGAATGGGCGGCAGACCGGCAAAGCCGCCGTCGGGGTCGAATGCGCCGTCCGTCGCCAGCACGTGAATATGCGGATTGAAGTTGACGAGGTCACCGAAGGTCTGCACGAACAGGATGATCCCCGGCCGCGCACCCGGCCGTGCGCTTGCGTAGAAGCGGGCGAACAGGCGCTCGACGATGTTGCACAGCCTGCCCAGCAGCGTGCGCCTGCGGGCGAAGATCGGCCGCAGCAAGCGCGGTAGGGTGAACACGTATTGGCGATGCGGTACCGGCGCGAGCACGTTCGCTTCCACCCATTCGCCGTAGGCGAGCACTCTTTTCTGGTGGCAGCTAGGGCAGAAGTACCGCGCCTTGCACGAAAAGGCGAGGATGCAGGCGTACCGGCACTGGTCGCAGTAGATCCTCGCGAAACCGTGCTGCGGATCGCCGCAGGCGAGGAACCGCCCGATGACGTTCTCCTCGACGCGGCGCCCGAACCGGCCGCTCGCCCTCAGATCAGGCGCATGCCGGGCGGCGCACTGATAAAGCGCGCTCGCGCGCGGCTTGCGCGGCCGGTAGACCCGGCCAACAACGGCCTGCGGCGCATGCGTACACCCTTGCATGCTCCATGTAACGCTTGCCAGCCGCGAGAGAGAACACGGGGCACGCGACAATTACCGCGCGGATTTGCAGGAAAATGCAATTTCAAGGGTGCCGATGCGGAAGAACTCATCAAGCAGGGCGTAACGGCGACCTGATCGAATTGAATATCGAAAAAAGATTCTGAACCCGAGGAATTCAGACCAAGCTGCGACTTCGATTTCCTCGAAGGTACCGCGCCGACGTCGGAACCCGAGATCCACTGAGGATCCGCGCGCTTTAGCGCAGATCCAGCACGAAGCGTTTCTCCAGCAGGTCGGCATCGTCGAAATGACGGCGGCCCACGAAAGCCGTGGCGTGCCGGCCCCACTGCCGCATGGCGCCCGCCGACTCGATGCCCATCGGCCAGAACAGAAAGCGCTCCGGCCGCTCGCTGCCCGCAATTAGTCCGTCGGGACCGAACACGCTCGCATTGCCGCCGCCGGGACGCGGCAGCGACCGGAGTTCGTCATAAGGCCGGAACGCGTAGCGCTCGGGGCTGTCGACATCGCGCGCCACGGTTACGCGCTCCACGTAGTGCGTGCGCGATGCGAGGCGCACCACCGGTCGCGCGCCCTGCGCGACGCGCGGCAGCGATTGCGGCGAAAACATCCACTCGATCGCGCCGTCGGCAGCGGGGACCGGCGCCGCGCGCGGCGTGGGAAAGAACATGTGAAAGCAACCGCACGGGTGCATCGTGTCGTAGACGAGCGGCTCGCCGTCCGGCGCCAGCGTCACGCGCCAGGTCACGCCATCGAGCTGGCCGGCGAGGAGATCGCCCGGGGCCGCGGGCGGCCGCTCCGGGAACCAGATCGTGTACACCAGCTGCAGCAACGTGCGTCCGCGATAGCGTGTCCAGGCGGCATGCCGGTAGACGACGGGCTCGGCCGTGCTCACGCCGGGCAACGCCTCGCCCGGCCGCCATTGCAGCGCGCCGGGAATGTCATATTCGCCCGCCGCCTCGATCTCGAACACCGGCGCGTGCGCGGCGAAGAGCGCGTCGAGCGCATCCCCGTGCGGCTCGGGAACGCCGAGCGCGTTCGCCGCCGCGCGCTCGATCATCGCCGCCTGCGCGGGGCGCGACACGGACGGTGCGCCGGGCGGGCCGTAGCGCCGCACGCTTCCGCTCGCGGGCGGCGCAAGCTCGGCGCGAAACGCGGCGCGTACGCTGTCCTGGTAATTGCGCACCCCCGCCATGAAGGGCCATTTCGTCATCGCGTACAGCCCGAGCACACGGCTCGCCGTGGAGTAGTCATCGGGCACCGCGGCGCGCTCGAGGAGCATTGCCCGCGAGCGCGTATCGGCGAGGTCGGCGGCGCGCAGGCGCGAACCGCATTCGCGCGCACGCTCGAGCGGCGAACCGGCGCCCAGGTTCGCGATCTCGTGCCCGCGCGCCGCGAGGTCGAGCGCCTGCATGCGGTCCGCGAGCGCCTGCAGTGCGCCCTCGTCGCGCGCGGCGTATTCCCTGAACGAGGCGAGCAGCCGGTTCACGCGCACGTAGGGATATCCCGCGATGCGGGATTCCTGCGCATCGCGGACGCCTGCAGCGTCCACTTTCGCATCGAGATCGCGGAACCACTCGGCGCACTCGCGCAGCCCGGCGGCCGCCGACTCGAGATGCGCGCTCGGCGCCGTCTCCAGGCTGGCGCACGCGGCGGCGAGCAGCGGCGCCAGCACGGCTGTCCAGCGCAGCATCATCGTGGCCGCGCCTGCCGCAGACCGCGGCTCTGCGCCTCGCGGCGCTCGATCTCGCGCACCATACCCACGAACTGGGACTTGAGGCTGGCCCGCATCACCAACTCGCCGAGCAGCGGCGGCAGCGACGCCGGCTCGACCAGGCCAATCCAGCGCAGCGCGATCTTGCCGCCGGCCGCCTCTTCCACCCGGTAGCCGCCGTCCAGGCGCTTCAGGCTTCCCTTCAGCATGCGGACGTCGAGGGCGTGCGGCGGCCGCGCCGTGACCAGCGCGGTGACCTCGACGGCATGGGTAAAGAACAGAAACCGCGTTTCGCCGCGCTGCTCTACGATCCAGGTGTTGCCGCGGTGCTCGAGCACGCGGCTGCTGCGCATGCCGGGAACGAAACCGGACAGCCGATCGTAGTCGGTGAGCGTGCGCCAGACCGTCTCGTAGCCGGCATCGACCAGCGCGTACGCCCGCACTTCGACCGCCGAACCGCGGCGCATCGTATCGACCGTCAGGCCTTCAGCCGCGCCTGCGGCGGCCGCCCACAGCAGCAATATCGCGACCGCCGCTCTCATGCGGAGCACTCTAGCAGCACAGGATCTTGTACCGCGCGCGTCATCCGGGTGGAACGCCGCGCGCACGCGGCTTATTCCGGGACCCTCTTGCTGCCGGCGCCTCGCTGGTCCATCTTGGCGTCTGTGCCCAAGACCGCCTTCGTCACCGGCGCCACCGGCTTTGTCGGCCTGAACCTCGTCGAGGAGCTCCTGGCGCAGGGCTGGCGCGTGATCGCACTGCATCGCGCCGGGTCAGACTTGAAGTACCTGCGGCGCCTGCCCGCGGCGCGCGCGGTGGGCGATATCATCGACGCGCCCTCCGTGCGGCGCGCCATGCCGGAAGGCGTGGACGCCGTGTTCCACGTCGCCGGCGACACGAGCCTGGGGCCGAAGCACGACGCCGAGCAGGACCGCGTGAACGTCGACGGCACACGCAATGTCGTCGGCGCAGCGCTGGAGCGCCGCGCCCGCCGCTTCGTGCACACGTCCTGCATCTCGGCCTACGGCCTGCAGCGCGGCCGCATCGACGAGCGCACCGCGCAGCTCGGCAGGATCTCTCCGGTCAACTACGAGCGCTCGAAGTTTCTCGCCGAGGAGGCGGTGCGCGCCGGCCTGGCGCGCGGCCTGGACGCGGTGATCCTCAACCCGGCCGGCATCATCGGTTGCTACGACACGCGCAACTACGCCCAGCTGGTGACCCTGGCGGCTTCAGGCAGGCTATCCAGCGTGCCTCCAGGGTCGCTCTCTTTCTGCCATGCGCGCGAGGTGGCGCGGGCACATATCGCCGCTGTCACTCGCGGTCGCACCGGCGAGAACTACTTCCTGGGCGGCGCCGACGCGAGCTTTCTCGAGCTGGTGCGCGAGATCGGCACCGCGCTCGGCCGGCGCGTGCCGGCGCGGGCGACGCCGGCGTGGGTGCTACGCGCGCTCGGCGCGCTCGGCGCGCTGCACGCCGCCATCACCGGGCAGCCGCCCGCGCTCACGCCCGCGACGGCGAGCATGATGTCGCGCAACATGTCCTGCGACTGCGGCAAGGCGGTGCATGAACTCGGTTTCAAAACGGTGCCGCTCGCCGACATGGTCGCCGACTGCGTGCGCTGGCTGGCGGCTGAGCGCTTGCTGCCCGGGGTAGAATCGCCGGGCAGCAACCCTTAAGCACCCACTTTTCTTCATGGAACTGCCAAGAAACGCGTTCAAGCGCGCCCTGCGCGAAGGCCGGCCGCAGATCGGCCTGTGGTCGAGCCTGTCCTCGAATTACACGGTGGAAGTGATCGCCGGCGCCGGCTACGACTGGATCCTCCTGGACATGGAGCACTCGCCGAACGACCTCGAGAGCCTGCTCGCGCAACTGCAGGCGGCCGCGCCCTACCCCACCCACCCGGTGGTGCGCGTGCCCTGGAACGACATGGTGACCATCAAGCGCGTGCTGGATGCCGGCGCGCAGTCGCTGCTCATTCCCTACGTGCAGAATGCGGCGGAAGCCAAGTCGGCGGTGGCCAACACGCGCTACCCGCCGGCGGGCGTGCGCGGCGTCGCCGGCACCACGCGCGCCACGCGCTTCGGGCGCATCAAGGACTACGCCAAGCGCGCCCACGAGGAAATTTGCGTCCTGGTGCAGCTCGAGACCAAGCCGGCGCTCGACGAAATCGAGAAAGTGGCCGCCGTGGAAGGCGTGGACGGCATCTTCATCGGGCCGGCCGACCTGCACGCGTCGATGGGCTACACGGGCGAAACGGCCAATCCCGCGGTGCTGCCGCTGATCGAGGACAGCATGAGGCGCATCCGCAAGGCCGGCAAGGCGCCGGGCTATCTCTCGCCCGTCGAAGCGGACGCCAAGAAGATGCTCGCCGCCGGCGCGCAGTTCGTCGCCGTGGGCGCCGATGTCGGGCTGCTCGCGCGCGGCGCCGAAAACCTACTTGCAAAGTTCAAACCATGAAAACCGAGATTATCGTCACCACCCAGATCTACGCGCCCACGCAGGAGCGCCTGGACAAGGAATTCACCTGCCACAAGCTGCACGAGGCCGCCGACCGCGCCGCCTTCCTGAAGAAGCTCGCGCCGACCGTGCGCGCGCTCGCCACCTTCGGTCCGCCGGGCGCCGACGCACAGTTAATGGACGTGCTGCCGAAGCTCGAGATCATCTCCAATTTCGGCGTCGGCGTCGACGCCATCGATCTCGACGCGGCGAAGAAGCGCGGCATCATCGTCACCAACACGCCCGACGTGCTGAACGATTGCGTTGCCGATACTGCGATGGCGCTCACCATGAACGCCATGCGCAAGTTTCCGCAAGCCGAGGTGTATCTGCGCGCCGGACACTGGGCGGCGAAGGGCGGCTATCCCCTCACCACCTCGCTCGGCGGCAAGACCATGGGCATCCTCGGGCTGGGGCGCATCGGCGAAGCCATCGCGCAGCGCGCGCAGGCCTTCGGGATGAAGATCCGTTATCACAACCGGAACAAGAAAGACATTGCATACCCCTACGATGCCGATGCCGTTGCGCTGGCGAAGAACTCGGACGTGCTGATGGTGGTGACGCCGGGCGGCGTAGAAACCGACAAGCTGGTGAACGCCAAGGTGCTGGACGCGCTTGGCCCCAAGGGCTACCTCGTCAACATCGCGCGCGGCTCGGTGGTGGACGAACCGGTGCTGCTGAAATACCTGCAGCAGAAGAAGATCGCCGGCGCGGGCCTGGATGTATTTGCCGACGAGCCGCGCGTGCCGCCGGCGTTTTTCACCCTGGACAACGCGGTGCTGTTCCCGCACGTCGGCAGCGCCACCACGGAAACGCGCACTGCGATGGGCAACCTGCAGGTGGACAACCTGCTCGCCCATTTCGCCGGCAAGGCCGTCCTTACGCGCGTTGTTTGAGGGCGGTTTGCGCATTGCAGCATTCGCGTCCGCACGACTCGCGCTATCATCACTGCGCGATAATGGAGTTTTCGAGCTGTTCAACGAAGGAGGAGAAATGAAAGCCAGAATGTCTTTGCTCGCCCTGGCGGCGGGCGCAGTATTCGCCGCGCCGGTCGCGGCCCAGCAAGTCACCTTCATGACCGGCCCGCAGGGCGGGTCGTGGATCCCGCTCGGCGGCGCGCTGAAAGGCATGTGGGAGAAGAACATCCCTGGCCTCGAGATCACGCAGACCCCTGGAGCAGGGATCGCCAACGTGCGCGGTGTGGACGAGGGCAAAGCGCAGATCGGCGTGTCCAACTCGAATACCGCCGTGCTCGGCGTGCAGGGCGAAAAGCCATATCCGAAGAAGACCACCAACGTGTGCCAGCTGGCGAACCTCTACCCGCAATACTTCCAGGTGGTCGCGGCCGCCGACTCCGGCATCAACAGCTACAAAGACCTCAAGGGCAAGAGGCTGGTCACGCAGCCCAAGGGCAACACCGCTGAGCTGCTCACCGACCAGATCCTGCGCCTGAACGGGATGACCTACGAATCGCTCGCCAGGGTCAACTTCCAGGCCGCCTACACCGACGCGGTCGCCATGATGAAAGATGGCCACGCGGATGTGTTCACGCTCGGCACCACGGCGCCGGCTTCGGCGGTGATGGACCTCGCCAGCGCGCGCGACGTGAAGCTGGTGCCGGTGGACGACAAGACCTTCAACGCGGTCAAGAAGGCCAATCCGGGCCACAACAAGCTGATCATCAAGGCGGGCACCTATCCGAAGCAGGACAAGGACATGCCGGTGATCGGCTACTCGACGCACATCATCGTCGCCTGCGACCTGCCCGAGGACGTCGTGTACAAGATGACGAAGACCATGGCGACCCACGTCGACGACATGGCGGCGGTGGTCAAGGCGATCGCCGGCTCGACGCCCAAGGACATGGCGCTCGACATCGGCGTGCCGTTCCACAAGGGCGCGCTGAAGTACTACAAGGAAGTAGGGGCGATGTAACGCCCGCTCGGGCCTAGGTGAAACGGGGCGGCCAGGCCGCCCCGTTTTGCATCATGGACGCGGTCTCCGACGAAAAGCCAGCCACGCCGCCGGCGCTCAGGGCGCTGCGCTGGCTCGCGGGCGTCATCGCCGTGGTAATGTCGCTGTATCACATGTACGTCGCGGGCTTCGGGCCGCCCGAGGCGCTCATCTTCCGCGGCACGCACCTGCTGTTCGCCCTGACGCTCGTCTTCATCCTCTATCCGGCCGGCGCCGGTGCGCGGCGCCTGATCGACGTCGTCCTGCTGGCGGGCGGCTGGGGCCTGGTACTGCACATCTTCCTGAATTACTCGTACTTCGAAAA
>JAOTWE010000141.1 GCA_029863065.1 Betaproteobacteria bacterium | reverse complement strand
GACATCCCCAGCACGTCGCGATAGAAGCGGATGCAGCCTTCAAGGTCGCGCGTCGTGAGCACGATATGGTCGACGTGGTCGATCATTTGCGCTTCAGCATGCGCAGCGGGTTGTACTCGATGACCGTCTGGCCACGCTGGTTCACCACCCGGTTGGCGAAGCGCACCAGCCCGCGGTCGCCCTTGGAGGTCAGGCGGCACTCGGTCACCTCCACCTCCACGTGAATGGTGTCGCCGACCACCGTCGGCGCCTTGACCTCGAGCGTGGCGTTGAGGAAGGCGAGCCCCGTGTCCTGCATCGACGGCAGGAGCAGCCCTTCAGCGAAGGAATAGACCAGCGCCCCGGGCACCGGCCGGCCCTTGATGGCGCGGCTCGAGTCGTCGTCCACGGTGAACAGCTCCTCGGTCAGCCAGGTGAGATTCACGAAGTGCGCGAGGTCCGCTTCCGCGATCGTGCGGCGGTGGGTGCGAAAGCGCATCCCGACCCTCAGATCCTCGTAGGAGAAGCCGCGGCCGATGGGGTGGACGTTGTCGTTCATGTCAGAAGATCGTGTAGGCGCCATCGATGACGAAGCTGTCGCCCGTATGGTAGCCGCTCGCATCGCTCATCAGGTACACGGCGATGCCGGCGAAGTCCTCCTTCGTGCCCCAGCGCCGCAGCGGGATACGCGGCAGCACGGCCGCGGCGAACTTCGCGTCGCCGATCGCCGCCGCCGTCATGTCCGACTCGATCCAGCCGGGGAGGATGGAATTCGCCGTCACCTTGTAGCGCGCCATCTCCACGGCAAGCGCACGGATCATGGTGAGCATGGCGCCCTTGGTCGCCGCGTAGCTCGAAGCGCGCGCCGCGCCGTGGATAGCGGCGCTGCTCGCCATGCCGACGAGGCGCCCGCCGCCGGCGCCCGCTTTGGCGCGCTCCGTCATGTGGCGCGCAGCGACGCGCAGCGTGAAAAATGCGCCGTCGAGGTTCACCTGCATGACGCGGCGCCACTCCTTCGTCGGCAGCTCGGCGAGCGGCGCGCGCGCCTGGCTGACGCCGGCGTTGGCAAAGCAGCCGTCGATACGGCCCATTGCCTTCACCGCATCGGCGAAGCACTTCTCGACCTGCGCCTCGTCGGCGACGTCGCAACGCTGCGCGAGCACGCGCCGGCCGTGCTTCTTCAGCGCTTCTTCCGCGGCGGCGTTCTTGTCCGGGTTGGAGCCCCAGATCACCAAGTCCGCCCCGGCGGCGGCGAGGCCCTCGGCCATGCCCAGGCCGATGCCGCCGTTGCCTCCCGTGACGAGCGCGACCTTTCCCTTGAGGTCGAACCCGCTCATTTCTTCTCGAAGTGCGACCTCGCCTTGGTGAAGGCCTCGTTCATGTTCTTCCAGGCCTCGTCGGCGCCGCGCATCATGTCCTGCCAGGCGTCGGTGGACGCGTTCTGCACGAGCTTCATCTGGTAGAGCGCCTCGTCGCGGCGGGCGTTAAGGGCTGCGAGCTGCTTGTCGTACTCGGCTTTCATGTGCGCCTGCCCCTCCTTCGCCTTGGCTTCCCAGGTCTTGGCCTCGGCGTTCCACTGGTCGAGCTGGGTCTTGAGCTTCTGGACGTATTCGTCGCGATTCATCATGGCGACCTCCTTTGTGGAAGGAAGTCCGATTGTACCGCCCGCTCTTGGCGGCGGAACGCGCCGTTCCCAAGATTCACACCGCACGTTGCATGAGGCCGATCCCAACGCCGATGAGCAGCGCCAGCACGAAGTAGCCGACGATGGCGCCGACGCCGATGAGCAGCGGCTTCCACCAGCCCTTGCGCGGATAGTCGCCGCCCCATTTTTCCTTGACGTAGTTCGCCTGCCGCCGCGCGGAAGAGAAGTACCAGATCAGCAGGAAGATGAATGCCAGGCCCCGCGCCGCGCCGTCCGCGGCCCGTTCCTGCACGACGAAGATCCCCAGGAGCACGTACACGACGAGCATCACCAGGCTGACGATGAACCATAAGCGCGCCGCAGCCGCCCGCTCCGGTTCACCGAGCGCCCGCCAATTGAGCACGTGCAGATAGGCGCCGAACGCCGGCGTGAAGATCAGGCTCCAGTTGGCGGCCGCGTTCGGGTTCCAGAGGCTGGGCGGGGCGCCCGAAGTTCCGGCATCGTCGACCTTTGCCTTGGGCGCGGAATACGGGTTGGCCTGCTCGATTGGCTGGCTCATCGGCGTCACTTCCTCCGGGGAGGATGACCGTATTGTGCCAAGTTCTGCGCTGCGATCGGGGCTAGACTTCGCCTGCTGGACCCCGCGCCATGTTCTTTCCCGGCTTCACGCTCGAAAGCATCAACGTCTCCGCCGGCCCGCTGCGCCTGCGCCGCGGCGGCTCGGGCCCGCCGCTGCTGCTGCTCCACGGCAACCCACAGACGCACGCCATGTGGCACAAGGTCGCACCCGAGCTGGCGAAGAGATTCACCGTCGTCTGTCCCGACCTGCGCGGCTACGGCGGCTCGTTCAAGCCGCCGGCGACGACAGACCACGCCCCCTACGCCAAGAAGGAGATGGCCCGGGACATGGTCGAGCTGATGGAGCAGCTCGGTCACAAGGCCTTCTGCCTCGCTGCCCACGACCGCGGCGCGCGCGTCGCGCATCGCCTCGCGCTCGATCACCCGCAGCGCGTACAGAAGCTCGCGCTCATGGACATCATCCCGACGCTCGAGCACTTCGAGCGCACCGACATGGCGATGGCCATGGGCTACTACCACTGGTTCTGGTTCGCGCAGCCGCATCCCTTTCCCGAAAACGTGATCAGCGCCGCGCCCGACGCCTGGTGGCGCGCGCACACCTCGCGCGAGCCCAAGCCCCCCGATTTCTTCGCCAAGGAAGCGCTCACCGACTACTTGAGCGCGGTGCACGACCCGGAGATGATCCGCGGCATGTGCGAGGACTACCGTGCCGCAGCGACGATCGACCTGGAGCACGACCGCGCGACCCGCGCGGCGGGAACGAAGATCCAGTGTCCCCTCCTCGTGCTCTGGGGAAGGAAGGCGAAGATCGAAGCCTGGTACGACGCGCTGTCGATCTGGAAGAACTGCTGCGCCGCCGGGGTCACCGGCGGCGCAGTTGAGTCAGGGCACTACCTCGCGGAGGAGGCCCCGGGCGAGGTCCTGGCGCGCCTGACGGCGTTTTTCGCGGGCTGAAGCGCCCCGGCCCGGCGAAGCCGGGCGCCGCCATTTCGCCTATTTCGCCGGGGTGACTTTCAGCAGCCCGTGGCCCTCGAACTGCTTGCCCTCGATCGTCCCCATGAGGACGCCCTCGAGGCTGTCCGGCCCGAACCCGGCCACTTCGTTGTCGAAGTGGCACAAGAGATCGGGACGCCCGTCGTGATTAACGTCTTTGCCTTCCTTCGCGCATTTCATCAGGCTGGGCTCGTCCCCGGCGGCGCCGAACGTGAGCGAGGTGACGTCGACCTGCAGCGCATCGAACGCATCCGAGGAGAGCAGCGCCACGGGTACGGCGCCTTTCGACTTGGGATTGATCGGCGCGAAAGTTCTGCTCCCGGGCTTGATCTCGATGTTGATCTGGATGACCGACTGCATTTCCGAAGCGCCAGTAACGGTGAGCGTGTAGCTGCCGTTGGAGCTGGTGCCTCCCCAAGCCATCTGCCCGCCGTCGTACACGAGGGCCGGCGCGCCGGTCACGGCGACGATGTAAATGCCGTCCGCCGGCGCCAGGAAATTCAGAATGCAGGCGTCCCTGTTGTCGACGGAGTTCCCTATCCTCCCCGCCATGCACGTGAGCTGTTGGCGCTGCAGCTTGTAGTCCGGGCCGGGCCCGAGAAGACTGAGCGAAGTATCGACGCTGCGATCCACAAAGCTGGAGACCTTGATTCCAAGATCGATATCGAGACTCAGCAGGTCGCCTGCGCGCGCATAGAACGAATACAGGTCGGCGTCGTTGACCGCGGTACTCCAGAGCTCGCTGACGCCGATGACGCCCTTGACGGACATCGTGCCGTCCGCGCCGCGGACGAGAGGCTGCGCCTCGGGGTAGTTCGGCTCGGCCTCGCTGATGGCCTGTGCGGCCCCAATTGCCGTGTGTGCCGCCAGGATGGCGCCAACGATCGCGTAACGAATGCTCCGCACGTTCTTCATGGCTTCCTCCAACTAGTGTGCAAATGTCACATACCCTGTTGCGGAATGCGCAGTAACTCTAACTGGCCACCACGCGGCGGCGCAGGGAGAAATCCGCAGGAAGCTCGCAATTTATTAAGGGCGTGTCAGGGCGAGCGGCCCGCGCGGAGAAAAGTCACGCCGGCCGGCCGGCGGCATCAGTAGGACTTCGGCAGCCCGAGCACGCGCTCGGCGATGAAGCACAGGATCATCTGCGGGCTCACCGGCGCGATGCGCCCGACGAGCGACTCCCGCAGATAGCGCTCGACGTGATATTCCTTGGCGTAGCCGTAGCCGCCGTGGGTCATGACCGCCTGCTGGCACGCATCGAAGCACGCCTCCGCCGCAAGGTATTTCGAGGCATTCGCCTCGGCACCGCACGGCTTCGCGCGGTCATAGAGCCAGGCTGCCTTAAATACCATGAGGTTCGCGGCCTCGAGCGCCATCCAGTTTGCCGCCAGCGGATGCTGGATCGCCTGGTTCTTGCCGATCGGGCGGTCGAAGACGATCCTTTCGTTCGCGTATTTCGCCGCGCGCTTCACCGCGCAGCGCCCCAGGCCCACGCACTCGGCGGCGATCAGGATGCGCTCCGGGTTCATGCCGTGCAGGATGTACTCGAAGCCCTTGCCTTCCTCGCCGATGCGGTCGGCCTCCGGCACCGGCAGGCCGTCGAAGAACACCTGATTGGAGTCCACGGCCTTGCGGCCCATCTTCTCGATCTCGCGCACCTCGATGTACTTGCGGTCGAGGTCCGTATAGAAGAGCGTGAGACCGGCGTCGGCCTGGGTCAGCACCAGGATCTTCTCGGCCACCTGCGCCGTGGAAATCCAGACCTTCTGCCCCGAAATGAGGTAGCGCTTGCCGTCCTTCTTCGCCATGGTCTTGATCTTGCGCGTGTTCAGGCCCGTGTTGGGCTCGGTGACGGCGAAGCAGGCGCGCTCCTTGCCGGCGATCAGGCCCGGCAGCATGCGCTTCTTCTGCTCGTCGTTGCCGAACACGACCACGGGATTGAGGCCGAAGATGTTCATGTGCACGGCGGAGGCGCCGGAAAATCCGGCGCCCGATTCGGCGATCGCCTGCATCATCACCGCGGCCTCGGTGATGCCGAGCCCCGAGCCGCCATGGGCCTCCGGCATGGCGATGCCGAGCCAGCCGTCCTTGGCGAGCGCCTGGTGCAATTCGCCCGGAAAGCCGCCCTCCTTGTCCTTTTTCAGCCAGTACTCGTCGGCAAAGCGCGCGCAGATCTTGCCGATCGCCTCGCGAATTGCTTCCTGTTCCTCGCTGAAGGCGAAATCCATTCAGGTCCTTCGCCGCTCGGGGTCTTCCTCGTACGGCGGCGCGTAGATCACCATCACCCTCGCCCGCTCGCTCGTGGCGGTGAAGACGTGCGGCGTGTCGGCGGGAAAGAAGCACGCGTCGCCCGGCGCCAGCTCGAATTTCTCGCCCCCCACCTCGACATGGGCCGCGCCTTCCAGCAGGTAGCACACCTGCTCGATGCCGGGATGGGCGTGCGGCAGCGCGCCCTTGCCGCGCTCGACTTCGCCGATCAGCATCTCCAGTTGCTTCGCGCCCACCGTCTCGCGGCCGATGAGGCGGAAGTTTTTCGTTCCCGTGTGATTGGCGGGCGAATAAGGGATGACGTCGGCGGGTCTGACGTGGAATCGGGATCTCATGTTCAGCCGGCGGGATCGATCCAGTTATGCAGCGCGATGCCGCCGTCGACGACGACGGAGGCGCCGGTGACGTAAGCGCCGAAACGCTCCGAGAGCACCGCCACCGCCATGGCGGCGATGTCGGCGGGCGTGCCGAAGCGCCCGAGCGGAATCTTCGCGACCATGCTGGGAGGTGCAACAAAACCGCCGCCCGCCACGGCGCCCGGCACCACGGCGTTGACGCGGATGCCGTGCGGCCCGAGCGCGCGCGCCAGTTCCCGCACCACCATGGTCTGCCCCGCTTTGGCGGCACTGTAGTGCGGCAGGTTGCGCGGCGCATACGCATGCAGGGACGTGACGAACAGCATGCGGCCGCGGATGCCCTGCTCCTTCATGTGGCGCCCGAGCGCCTGCGCGAGCAGGAAACCCGCGTTCAAATTGATCTCCAGCATCTCGCGCCACTCGTCCTCGGTGACGGCGAGCGCGGTCTGCGACTCGTGGCGTCGCGGGCTGGCCGCGTGCACGAAGATCGAGACGCGCCCGAGCTCGCGGATCGCGCGCTCGGCGAGCTGCGCGGCCGCACCGGGCTGCGACAGGTCGCGGTCGGCGCGGTCCGAGCGCAGCACCTTCGCGCCTTCGGCCGCGAGCGCCTCGGCAATGCCGCGGCCGATGCCACCGGCCGCACCGGTCACGAGCGCGCTGTCGCCTTCAAGCAATCGCTTCGCGGTTTCAGCCATGCTCTTCTCCCTCAGTCCCTGTGTGGCGCGGCCGGAACGTGCGCGCGCGGGCCGCCGCCGGCAGGCTCGAGAGCCCCGCCCCTCACCTCGCCCGCGAGCAACACGTACGCGGTAGGAATGATGAACAGCGTCAGGAAGGTGCCCAGCAGCAGGCCGCCGACCACGACCCAGCCGATCGTCTGGCGCGCTTCGGCCCCGGCGCCGGCGGCGAGCGCGAGCGGCAGCGCGCCGAGCACGGTGGCGCCGGTGGTCATCAGGATCGGGCGCAGGCGCAGCGTCGCGGACTCGATCACCGCCGCGATCTTGTCCATGCCGCGGCCGCGCAGCTGGTTGGCGAACTCGACGATCAGGATGCCGTTCTTGGTGATCAAGCCGATCAGCATCACCAGCCCGATCTGCGAGTAGACGTTCAGCGAAAAGCCCTTCAGCGTGAGCGCGGCGAGCGCCCCGGTCATCGCGAGCGGCACGGTGAGCATGATGACGAAAGGCGAACGGAAGCTCTCGAACTGCGCCGAGAGCACCAGGTAGATGAAGGCGAGCGCGAGCAGGAACGTGATGTAAAGCGCCGCGCCCGACTCGCGAAACTCGCGCGAGACGCCGTCGAGCTCGGTGCGCGCCGAGGGCGGCAGGATCTGCGTCGCCGCGCCCTCCATGAACTCCAGCGCCTCGCCCAGCGAGTAGCCCGGCGCGACGTTGGCCGAAATGATCGCCGCGCGCAGCCGGTTGAAGTGGTTGAGCTCCTTCGCGGCCACGGTCTCGCGCACCTGCACGAGGTTGGAGAGCTGCACCAGCCGCCCGTCCTTGGCGCGCACGTAGATCGAGGTGAGATCGGTCGGCGTGTTGCGGTCTTTCGCCTCGAGCTGCACGACGACGTCGTACTGCTTGCCCTCGCGCTTGAAGCGCGTCACCTGGCGCCCGCCGAGCAGCGTCTCCAGCGTACGGCCGATGGTCTCGACATCCACGCCGATCGCCGCGGCCTTCTCGCGGTCGATGTCGACCGCGAGTTGCGGCTTGTTCAGGCGCAGGTCGGTGTCCGGGTTGGCGATTGCCTTGGATTCGCGCGCCTTCGCCAGCAGCTTCTGCGTGATCTGGTCCAGCTCCTGGTAGGAGTTGGCCTGCACCACGAATTGCACCGGTGGGTTGCGGAAGCTCTGACCGAGCGAGGGCGGATTCACCGGAAAGGCGAGCACCCCGGGCAACCCGCCGAACATCTTCGGCGCCAGCTCGGAGGTGACCTGCTGCGTGGTGCGCGAGCGCTCCGACCAGGGCGCGAGCTGGCTGAAGGTGATGCCCGTGTTCACCGGGTTGGGGCGCTCCAGGCCCGGGGCCACCACCACGAAGTAGGCGCGGATCTCGGGCACCTGCGAGTACAGCTTCTCGACCTGCCGCGCGTAGCGGTCGGTGTACTCGAGCGAAGAGCCCTCGGGCGCGATGATCAGGCCGATGAAGAACCCCCGGTCCTCGAGCGGCGAAAGCTCCTGCTTGAGCCCCTTGAACAGCAGCCCCGCCGCGGCCGCCACGACGACGAATACGATCACCACCAGCCAGCGTTCGCGCAGGGTCGCGGTGAGCACGCGGCGGTAGCCGTGGTTCATGCCGTGGAAGAAGCGCTCCATCGCCTGATACGCGCGCCCGTGAGCCTCGTGCTCCTTGAGGATCAGCGAGCACATCATCGGCGTGAGCGTGAGCGCGACGAA